>CALZMS010000024.1 GCA_945788595.1 uncultured Lachnospiraceae bacterium | reverse complement strand
AGATCGAGGAAGAGATCTCCGAGCTGGATGACGATGAGAAAAAAATGTTTCTGGAAGATCTGGGCATCGAGGAGTCCGGTCTTGATAAACTGATCACAGCCAGCTATCGTCTGCTGGGTCTGATGAGTTTTTTGACAGCCGGTGAGGATGAGACCAGAGCATGGACTATCAAGATCGGTACCAAGGCTCCCCAGGCTGCCGGAAAGATCCATACAGATTTTGAGAGAGGCTTCATTAAAGCCGAGGTCGTCAATTACCAGAATCTTCTGGATTGCGGTTCTTATGCAGGTGCCAGAGAAAAAGGTCTTGTCCGCATGGAAGGAAAAGAGTATGTGGTACAGGATGGCGATGTGATCCTGTTCCGTTTTAACGTATAAGTTTTCCGGAGGAATACAGCATGGATATGCAGATCTATTTCCCACATCTGGGCATCCACCTGGAGCATGTGGGGAAAAATTTCAGTATTTTTGGATTTACCATTGCATACTACGGTGTAGTCATTGTGATCGGTATGCTGATCGCCATGGCATTGATCCTGTATACGGCAAAAAGATTTGGCGAAAATCCGGACGATTATTACGATGTAAGCCTTATGGCTATCCTGATCGGTATTGTGGGTGCCAGAGCCTATTATGTTTTTTTCGCCTGGGACATGTATAAGGATGATCTTTTACAGGTGTTTAATATCCGAAACGGCGGTCTTGCCATTTACGGCGGAATAATTTTTGGCGCGCTGACCGTGTTCGTGTATTCCCGGGTGAAGAAAAAAAGCTTTCTCCATATGGCGGATATCCTGATCCTTGGCGTAGTGTTCGGACAGATCATGGGCCGCTGGGGAAACTTTTTTAACCGTGAAGCCTTTGGAGAATATACGGACGGACTGTTTGCCATGCAGCTTCCGGTATCCGCGGTGCGCCAGAATGAGATCACACAGACCATGTGGGATCATGCGGTGACGATAGATGGCGTGGAATTCATTCAGGTATCCCCCACTTTTCTTTACGAAAGTCTGTGGAATCTGGGACTTCTGATCATTTTGCTGATTCTGATCGGCCGTAAGAGGTTTGACGGGCAGGTATTTCTGACCTATGTGATGGGCTATGGACTGGGCAGAGTGTGGATCGAGGGTCTGAGAACCGATCAGCTTCTGGTGCCGGGCACGTCGCTGCCTGTTTCCCAGCTGTTGTCGGGAGCTATGGTGGTGGCCGCAGTCATAGGACTTTTGCTCCGAAATCACCAGTGCAGAAATCAGGGATGTCTGGTAAATGAGAAAAACGGAAAAACAGGACAGAAATTGGGCTGATCTCCCACCCTGGGCAGTATAGAAACGAAAACATAAGAGCGAAAAGAACATTTTTTGGGATAAATGTGGTATGCATCCCCAAAACATGAACTTTTCGCTCTTTTTGTGCCTTTTTTTAAGGGAAATCTGTAAATAAAACGTAAAGAATTTTCTGTATTTCCCTCTTGCACTTTCCCAATCCCTGGGGTAGAATAGGGGTACAAGTGGTACAAAGTGGAGAAAAGTGGTGGCAAATGGAGGAACTGTGGCGGTTTCGCCTACGCTGCCGGATGATAGACAGGAGGGAGCTGTAGATCATCAGATAAGAGGTTATTGCATTATGTTCATGGGAGAATACAGTCATTCGATTGACGCTAAGGGGAGATTGATCATACCGTCGAAGTTCAGAGAACAGCTTGGGGAAGAGTTCGTACTGACAAAAGGCCTTGACGGTTGCCTTTCTATCTATCCCATGGATGAATGGACCGCCTTTGAAGAAAAACTCAAAGCTTTACCACTGACGAATAAAAATGCGCGAACCTTTTCAAGATTCTTTGTAGCAGGCGCCACATCCTGTGAACTGGACAAGCAGGGGAGAATTCTCATTCCGGCAACGCTGAGAGAATTTGCTGGTCTGGAAAAGGATGTTGTACTGACTGGTAATATCACAAGGATCGAGATCTGGAGCAAAGAGAAGTGGGCAGAGAACAGTAACTATGATGATATGGATGCCATTGCAGAAGGTATGCAGGAAATGGGAATAGTGATCTGATATGGAATTCAAGCACACATCGGTTTTACTGAAGGAAACCATTGATAATCTGAACATCAGACCGGATGGAACATACGTGGACGGTACTCTTGGAGGCGCCGGACATGCATCCGAGGTTTGCAGACAGTTATCCGCCACGGGGAGATTTTTTGGAATAGATCAGGATGCAGCAGCGATTCAGGCTGCCGGTGAACGTTTGGCACCTTTTGGGGAAAAGGTCACGATCATCCGCAGCAATTACTGCCATATGGTCCGCGAACTGCAGAAGAGGGGAGTCAGTGGCGTGGACGGTATAGTTCTTGATCTGGGAGTGTCCTCATATCAGCTGGATGAGGCTGACAGAGGGTTTACCTATCGATTTGATGCACCGCTGGATATGCGCATGGATCAGCGACAGGAAAAAACAGCAGGGGATATTGTAAATGAATATACTGAAAGTGAATTATACAGAGTGATCCGGGATTACGGTGAGGATCAGTTCGCCAGGAATATTGCCAAGCATATTTGCATAGCCCGGCAGAAGGATCCAATCCGTACCACCGGAGAACTCGTCGAGATCATCAAACAGGCCATTCCGATGAAGGTAAGGGCTAAGGGTGGTCATCCCGCTAAAAAGACCTTTCAGGCGCTTCGCATTGAATTAAATCAGGAACTGACTGTTCTGGAAGAGTCTCTGGATGATATGATCGGCTTTTTGAACGATGGAGGCCGTATCTGTATCATTACCTTCCACTCGCTGGAAGACCGTATAGTAAAATCCATTTTCAGGAAAAATGAAAATCCGTGTATTTGTCCGCCGAGTTTCCCGGTATGCGTCTGTGGAAGAACGTCAAAGGGAAGAGTGATTACAAGAAAACCCATACTTCCGGACGAAAAGGAAATGGAAGAAAACCCGCGTTCAAAGAGCGCTAAACTTCGTGTGTTTGAGCGCACAAAATAATGGATCAGGTGGTAGATCGGGTGAGTACAGTATATAGAAGATCACACAGTGTTGACATCAGTGATAACACAGGGTATTATGTGGATGGCAATACCGTTCGGGTAGCTCCTGCCCAGTGGGAAGAGGAGCAGACCAGAAAACGGCAGGTCAGCAGCAAAACCAGAAAAAACAGAACAAAAGCCATGAGCATGAGCCGTGGATTTGTCGTATTCCTGTCGGCAATGTCTGTCATGGCTATGTTCATGTGTGTTTCCTACGTTCAGCTTAAGACAGAAATTACCAGACAGACCAAAAAGATAGCGTCTTTGCAGACAAATCTCAATGATCTGAAATCAGACAATGATGCTTTGGAGAATTCCTATGAAGCATCGGTAGACCTGACACAGATCTATGAGACAGCTACAGAGAAGCTTGGTATGCATTATCCGAACGAGGAACAGATCATTTCATACAATGCCGATGGCAGCGGATATGTACGTCAGTACAGTGATGTGCCCGGAGAAAAATAAGAAATAAATGAGGTAAGCGTGTGGCAGTAAAAAACAGACGGAGGAGAAAAGACCCCGTTTCGGAACGAAAACTGAACGCTACAATGAGAACAAAGCTGGTAGGACTGTTTGCGATAGTCATACTGGCTTTTGTCGGTTTGGCGATTCGTATTACAGTGATTAATGCGCAGGATGGTGATGCCTATAAAAAAAAGGTCCTGACACAATCCCAGCAGCAGTATTCGAGCAAGACAATTCCTTTTAAAAGAGGAGATATTCTGGATACCAACGGAACCGTATTGGCTACCAGTGAGAAAGTATACAATCTGATACTGGACTGTAAGGTGGTTAATACAAAGGCAGAGTATGCAGAGCCAACCATCGCTGCGCTGAAAAAATATTTTGGCGTGGACGAAAGCAATGTGAGGGGACGGCTGACTTCTGAGAAAACAAAAAACAGTCAGTACCAGATCCTGCAGAAAGAAGTGACCATTGAACAGAAAAAGGCTTTTGAAGCTTACGTATCTCCGGAAGGTGAAGATAAGGAAAAACTTACGAGTGAACAGCTGGAAGAGCGGAAAAAGGTCAAAGGTGTGTGGTTTGAGGAAACCTATAAGAGAATCTATCCTCTGAATTCTCTGGCCTGTGATGTTATTGGTTTTACCTACGATGGAACGACAGCCGACTGGGGAATCGAAGGTTACTATGGAAGTGTATTAAATGGTACCAATGGACGTCAGTATGGCTATATTACCGAAGATGATACAACGCAGCAGACCATCATTGAACCAAAAGATGGGTCCACGGTGGTCTCTGCCATAGATGCCAACATTCAGAAAATCGTTGAAGAAAAGATAGCCTATCTTTGGAAAGCTTTGTCAAATGGTCCAAACGGCAGTGATGGTGCAGCGAATATCGGTGTGGTGGTGCAAAATCCCAAGAGTGGAGAAATTCTGGCTATGGCCAGTTCAAAGCCGTATGACCTGAATTTGCCCCGTGACCTGTCTTTGTTCTATTCAGAAGAAGAACTGGCACTTATGTCCGAGGATAAGATGCTGGAAAAACTGCAGGAAATCTGGCAGAATTACTGTATCAGTACACCCTTTGAGCCGGGATCTACTTTTAAGCCTATGACGATTGCTTCGGCTCTGGACAGTGATGATGTTTCAGAAGAGGCTGTATTTCTCTGTGACGGTTATGAAAAATTTGGAGACAGTATGATCAAGTGCAGCGTCTATCCGAGACGGCATGGAGAACAGACGCTGGCAGATGCCCTGAAAAATTCATGCAATGATGCTTTAATGCAGATCGGCGCGGCATTGGGAGCTAAACAATTCCTACAGTATCAGAAAAATTTCAGTTTCGGCAGCCGAACGGGTATCGATCTTCCCGGTGAAGCTTCCGGTATTATCTTTACTGAAGATTCCATGGGCGTAACAGAACTGGCTTCTTCCTCTTTTGGACAGGGCTTTACCTGTACTATGCTGCAGGAGATCAATGCGTTCAGTGCCTGTATCAATGGGGGATACCTGTATAAGCCATCGGTCATGAAAGAAATTATCAGCAATACCGGTGCTGTGGAACAGTCTTTTGAGCCCACTGTGGTCCGTCAGGTGGTATCCTCGGAAGTTTCTGACCTTGTCAGAGAATATCTGGGAACAGTCACCGCATCAGACGGAACAGGTAAATATGCCAAAGTCAATGGTTACAGTATGGGTGGAAAAACCGGTACTGCGCAGAAGATGGGTACAGCGAATAAAGGAAAATATCTTGTTTCCTTTATTGGCTTTGCACCGCTGAATGATCCGGAAGTAGTGGTATATGTTGTGGTGGATGAACCGAATGCTGCATCGCAGGCAGACAGCCGTTATCCACAGTGGCTGGCCAGAGAAATCATGCAGGAACTTTTGCCCTATATGAATATTTTCCCGGATGAGGAAGAAAAGAAAGAAATTAATTCTGTCAGAATTTTCAACGAAATGGTTGAGTATATGTATGGGGAACAGTTGAAGCAGGAAAAAGCGGCAGAAGAGAAAGCTGCTTCTGAAGCAGCTGCTCAGGAAGCAGGTCTTGCAGGAACCATTGATACGACAACAACGGATCCGGACACAGAGACAGATACAGAGACGGATACCACACAGGGACAGACCGGCACAGATCTTCTGAATGACCCCGATGCTGCTCCCCCGCAGGAGGCAGATAATACGGATCTTGCCGTACCGCTCCAGGATACAGAAAAAATTACCGGCGGCGAACAGCTGGAAGATGACGGTATTGCAAACGATGATACAAATCTGATTAACTGATGAATAACCCCACGGAAAAATCCATAAATTAAATGGATAAAGCCTGTGGGGTTTTTTGTGGATACAAACAAAATATTTCACCGAAAAAAGGTGCGTCTGCTGTGCTTTTTATTCCTTGGCTGTCTTTTTCTTCTGGGGTGCAGACTGACATATCTTATGGTGATCCGGGGAGAATATTACAGTGAAAAAGCACAGAAGCTTCATGAGAGAGAACGTCCTGTAAAAGCAGCCCGGGGAAAAATACTGGACAGAAACGGTAAAGTCCTGGCAGATAACCGGGCAGTGACTACAGTTTCTGTAGTACACAGTCAGATTCGTGATGCCGAAGAAGTGATCCATGTACTTTCAGAGAAACTGGGTATGGAGGAAGAAAAGGTTCGGAAAAAAGTAGAAAAAAATTCATCCATGGAACGGATCGCTTCCAATGTGGATAAGGAGACGGGGGACAGTATTCGGAAGCTTGGCCTTTCCGGCGTAAAAGTGGATGAAGACTATAAAAGAACATATCCCTACGGGCAGCTGGCTTCCAGAGTTCTGGGATTTACAGGGGCAGATAATCAGGGCATTATCGGCCTGGAAGTAGAGTATGATTCCTGGCTGAAGGGGACGAACGGCACAATTTTAAGTCTTACTGATGCCAAAGGAGTGGATCTTTCCGATATGGGAGAAAGCAGGATCGATGCAATAGACGGATGGGATCTGACCACAAGTCTTGATCTGAATATGCTAAGCTATGCCCAGCAGGCGGCCCAGAAGGTACTGGAGGAAAAGCAGGCTGACAGAGTATCGATCCTCCTGATGAATCCTCAAAACGGAGAAATTTATGCTATGGTGAATACACCGGAGTTTGACCTGAACGATCCCTATACATTACCGGATAATTCTGAAGAGCTGGAGGAAAAAGAAAAAACGGAACTTTTGAATGCCATGTGGAGAAATCCCTGCCTGAGTGATACGTATGAACCGGGATCCGCTTTTAAGATCATTACAGCCAGTGCTGCGCTTGAATATGGAAAAGTAACACTGGAAGATCAGTTTTTCTGTAATGGGTATCGCGTTGTGGAAGACAGGAGGATCCATTGTCACAAACGCACAGGACATGGAGCAGAAACTTTTCTGCAGGGAATAGAAAATTCCTGCAATCCGGTGTTTATGGATGTGGCCCAGCGCCTGGGAGCGGAGACGTTTTATGAATGCTTTGAACGGTTTGGGCTTCTGGAGAAAACGGGCATAGACCTGCCGGGTGAGGCAGGCACGATCATGCATCAGCTGGAGGATATCGGCCCTGTAGAGCTGGCAACTATGGCTTTTGGTCAGTCTTTTCAGGTAACACCTGTGCGAATGGCGGCCACCGTAAGTGCTCTGATCAATGGCGGTCATATGGTCACTCCACATATCGGCATGAAGCTGACCAGTGCGGACGGAAGCAGGGAGAATATACTGACCTGGGACAGAACAGAACAGGTCGTCAGTGAAAAAACATCCCAGACTATGCAGTATGCTTTGGAAAAGGTAGTATCAGAAGGCGGGGGAAGCAAAGCGTACATTGAAGGGTATGCTATCGGCGGGAAAACAGCCACATCACAGACACTGCCCAGAAGTGCACATCGCTATATCGCTTCTTTTATTGGTTTTGCCCCGGCGGATGCCCCGGAAATTCTGGCAATGTGCATTATTGAGGATCCCCAGGGAATTTATTACGGCGGTACCATCGCAGCTCCGGTGGTGCGGGATATTTTTCTGAATATCCTGCCGTACCTGGAAATTGAAAAAAACACGGAGGGGACAGACTGAGGATAAAACGGTTGATAATTGGCACAAAAAGCATTATACTGTGGAAGAATCCAACAAAAGAAAACGCCGCCGCTTTTGCGGTGGAAGCATATGAAACAGAGGTTAAAGAATATGGATAAGTTTTTAGTGATACCGGCGCTTGTGGCGTTTGTGATCAGTGTTGCAGTAGCTCCTTTCATCATTCCTTTTTTGAGAAAACTGAAAGTAGGACAGACAGAACGTGTGGATGGTGTGCAGTCTCATCTGAAAAAGGCGGGTACCCCCACCATGGGAGGCATGATCTTTTTGCTGGCTACGACAGTGACATCTCTTTTTTATGTAAGAAGCTACCCGGAGATCATTCCTGTGTTGTTTCTGACACTCGGTTTTGGTCTGATCGGTTTTCTGGATGATTTTCTCAAAGTGGTGCTCAGACGGTCCGATGGCCTTTTGCCTAAGCAGAAAATGGCACTTCAGATCGTAGTGACAGCTGTTTTTGCATTTTATTTGATCCGTTATACAGATATTTCTCTGACATTGCAGATTCCTTTTATGAATGGTTTTTGCCTGGATATTGGGTGGCTGGCGGTGCCGCTTATGTTTTTTGTTGTAATTGGGACAGTAAATGGTGTGAATTTTACAGACGGACTGGACGGACTGGCTTCCAGCGTGACGGTAATGGTTGCTATTTTCTTTACAGTAGCAGCCCTGGCCAAAGGTGTAGCGATTACACCGATGACCTGTGCGGTGCTGGGATCGCTTCTGGGATTTCTGATTTTTAACTGTTTCCCCGCCAGTGTGTTTATGGGGGATACCGGTTCTCTGGCTTTGGGCGGTTTTGTGGCCGGATGTGCTTATATGCTGCAGATGCCGGTATTTTTGCTGATCGTTGGTCTGATCTATGTGGTGGAAGTACTGTCTGTTATTATTCAGGTTACTTATTTTAAAAAGACCGGTGGTAAGAGAATTTTCAAGATGGCTCCGATCCATCATCATTTTGAGCTTTGCGGATGGTCAGAGACAAGAGTTGTGTTTATATTTGCCATTATTACAGCCGTGCTGTGTATGATCGGTTTTCTGGCAATGTAGGAGGATAACATGGATTTTTGCGGTAAAAAAGTACTGGTGTTCGGAACGGGAATCAGCGGTATCGGGGCGGCTGATCTGCTGGCAGATAAAAAGGCAGAGGTGATTCTCTATGACGGCAATGAAAATATTGACAAAGACAATGTCTTAAGCAGACTGAAGGCTCCTGAAAGCATCAAGATCCTTCTGGGTGAGATTACAGACGCGGTTATGGATACTCTGGATCTGGCAGTATTAAGTCCGGGAGTACCCACAGATCTTCCCGTGGTGCTGCGGATGAAAGAAAAGGATATTCCGGTGATCGGTGAGGTGGAATTGGCCTATCAGACAGGTGCCGGAAGAGTGTTTGCCATTACCGGAACAAATGGTAAGACCACGACGACAGCTCTGCTGGGACAGATCATGAGAGATTATTATCCGGAAGTTTATGTGGTTGGCAATATTGGTACACCATATACCTCCGTTTCTGCAAAGATGAGTGAACAGGCTGTGACTGTAGCAGAAATCAGCAGCTTTCAGCTGGAAACAATCCAGGAGTTTCATCCTGAGGTCAGTGCGATCCTGAACATTACTGAGGATCATCTGAACCGCCATCATACCATGGAAGAATACGTTCGTGTCAAAGAGATGATCACGCTGAACCAGACCGGTGAAAATAC
>CALZMS010000023.1 GCA_945788595.1 uncultured Lachnospiraceae bacterium | reverse complement strand
TGATTAGAATTTGGACAAATGAAGGACACAAATTCGTTTTATAGTATAATCATCGAAGGGAAAACAAACCTTCGGACATAAAAGACAGTTAATTCTTTTACATATAGTGGCTCCAGGCCACAAAATTTCTCTCTCTTTCCTTTCAAGTAATGTGACAAGGGCCTGTGTATAAATCACAGGCTTTTGTCATGTGCAAAAGAAAATCAGGGCAAGACTTGACGGATGAAAAAAGTCGAGTCATACTGATACAGGAAAAGGTGATGCTTCAATATTTATTAAGGAGAATGATCATGAATACAGTGGTTACAGTGATCTGCTGTCTGATCCCCTGCATCGAAATGGTACTGGGGGTGATGCTTTTGCAGAAAGCAAAGAAAAAAACTGCGAAAGAGACGGATAGCGCCGGCCCCACACCACAACTGATGAAAAGCGTGGGTACACGGATCCTGATCGTGGCAGCAGTACTTCTGGCAGTGACAGTGCTGTCACTGATGCTGGTGCCTATGAATACGGCGAAATCCCGCCTTATCACAGCTATCCTTCTGGTGACAGTCCAGTATGGAACAGCCATGGTACTGATCTTTATGGTGAGCGGTATGCTGCAGAAAGACAAAAAACAGAGAAATGAAATGCAGAAAAAGGAGAATGCATAAAAACATTCTCTTTTTTCTTTAAAAATAGCACAAAAGTGTGATAATTATGAAAGAATATTGAAAAACAAATGCGGGTATGCTATTCTGGAGCTATCAACGAACGGGGGTGTTATGATGAAATCAGATATTACAGATAGAATGAAGAAGAATATGGAGATAGGAAGAATTGCTATGCTGCAGCTGCGCTGCGGTATGGAAATATCCGATAAAACAGCCCGGCTGGTGGCTATGACCGTGGAAAATCCGGATGTAGGCCGGGATGCCATCGAAAGAGATGACAGCCAGGATGCTCTGCAGGCGGTATGGGTCCTGGATGACGCGGAAAATATGGCCACAGGTTTTGCTGATCTGGAAGGAAAACTGACAAAGCTTCGCCGTTTTCTGGATAAAGAAGGGTATGATATAGTACGTACAGAGGAGAGAAAACGGCCCTTTAAACTGGTTCCCCGGCGGGGAAAGACAGGGACGTATACTTTGTTTGTGACCTTTGAGCATCACAGGATCCTGGAAGCGCAGTTTGGCGTATGTCAGGAAGCGCAGGAGCAGAAAAGCTATACTTTAAAACAGCTGGAGGAAAAACAGAAAGAGCTGAACGTGGCCATTAAGCGGGTCAAAAAGCTTAACGGTCTCGGCATCAAGGCAGAAGAGAAAAAACTCAGACTGGCGTTGTTTGCCAGTGAAGAGCGCAATACCGTGAGACTGGCGAGAGAGCGCCGGCTGGAGCGGGCAAAACAAAGAGGAAGTGTATAAATGCATACACAGGATACAGCGGGTAAGGCGTACTGGCTGAAAATGCAGAGAAAAAAAAGAGGCCTTACGCAGAAGGAGCTGGCGCTGCTGGCAGGAACAAGTCTGCGGTCTATTCAGGCGTATGAGCAGGGGACAAGAAATCTTTCCGGAGCTTCTGTGGAGGTAGTGCAGGCGCTGTGCCGGGTGCTGGAATGCCGAGAGGAGGATATTCTGTCCTATCCCGGGGGGAAAAACAGCAGCCTTTCAGAGTATAGTGATGAAATGCTGTGCTGTCTGTATGGGCAAAGCTTTACAGATCAGGAAGAGACGATGCCGCTGCCGGAGCGCCTGGCCAGGCTTTCTGCTCCGGAATTCAGACGCCATTTAACGGAAGAGATGGCAAAGCGTTTTTATCAGTCGCATAAGGAACAGCAGGAGGATATTTTGCAATGAATATGCTGGATATTATAGGACCGGCCATGGTCGGCCCGTCAAGCTCCCATACCGCGGGAGCGGTTAGGATCGGACGTATTGCCAAAAAACTGATGGCGGAGAAAATAACAGAGGCAAAAATATTGCTGCATGGTTCTTTTCTGGCAACGGGAAAGGGACATGGTACAGACCGGGCGCTGGTGGCCGGCCTGCTTGGTATGGATGTGGACGATGACAGGATCCGCGTCAGTTTTGAGGTAGCCAAACAGGAGGGCCTTTCCTTCAGCTTTGGCAGTATTATGCTGCCGGATGCGCATCCCAATTCCGTGAAATTGTATCTGACAGGAGAATCAGGGAAAAAACTGGAGGTCGTAGCTTCTTCCGTGGGAGGAGGCCGGATACTGGTCAATGAGATCGATGGATTGACGGCAAATTTCAGCGGTGATTATCCCACCCTGATCGTCCACAATCAGGATCAGCCCGGCCATGTGGCTGAGGTGACCAGCATGCTGTCTCACAAGAGTGTCAATATCGCCACGATGCAGCTGTACCGTGACGGCCGGGGCGGCAAAGCGGTTATGGTTGTGGAGTGTGATCAGGAGGTGCCGGAGGAGGGCATCCGCTGGCTGGAGCATGCAGAGGGCGTCCTTAAGGTAACGTATCTGAGTCTGGCATAGGAGGTAAGCTTATGTATGCATCATTAGAAGAACTCTGCTGTGAAGCGGAGGAAAAAAATTGTGCGCTGTGGGAGCTGGTGCTCCGGGATGATATGCAGCAGAGGGGTGTCAGCCGCCGAGAATCCTTTGAAGCTACAAAAAAGCTGTATCTGACCATGAAAAAGGCAGATGAGGATTACGAAAAAGAGTTATTGTCCCATAGCGGCCTGGTGGGCGGCGATGGAGAGAAGATCGCCAAAGCCCGCCGGGAGGGGTGGCTGTATTGCGGTGATTTTATCGGTCATGTAATGGAGACTGCTGTCAAAATGGGAGAATCCAATGCCTGCATGAAAAAGATCGTGGCGGCGCCCACGGCAGGTTCCTGCGGAGTAATGCCGGCGGTGCTTTTGAATTTACAGAGAGAAAAAGGATTTACGGATGACAGGATGACAGAAGCCATGTTTGTGGCGGCAGGAATCGGCGGAGTGATTGCCAACCGTGCTTTCCTGGCGGGAGCCAGCGGAGGCTGTCAGGCGGAGATCGGTTCCGCGTCGGCTATGGCAGCGGGAGCTGCGGCTTATCTGGCGGGCGGGGATGCCCGAAAGATCGCTACAGCGGCGGCGTTGGCGCTCAAATCTCTTCTGGGACTGGCCTGCGATCCGGTGGCCGGTCTGGTGGAGGTACCCTGTGTCAAGCGAAATGTGATTGGCAGTGTGAATGCGCTGACCGCCGCAGATATGGCGATGGCAGGGATCTCCAGCCGCATTCCGCCGGATGAAGTCATCGATGCCATGAAGAGTATTGGCATCTGTATGCCGACCTGTCTGAAAGAAACGGGAACGGGCGGACTGGCAGCAACACCTACAGGTGAGCGGATCCGGGAGGAGATGGACTGATATATTTTTGCCGAAAATGCCGGAGGGAAATATGCACATTGCACAAAATCACTCTTGGGCATTTGGCGATGGGATATTGAATTACGGAAGAAATTATGCTACCATTAAGAAAATTGTGTTTTGTGCTTTTTCACATGGAGGAGTAGTTTATTATGGCAGAGAAAAAAGTTAAGACAATTGGTGTCCTGACCAGCGGCGGCGATGCCCCGGGTATGAACGCAGCGATCCGTGCGGTTGTAAGAAGAGCTCTGGCTCAGAATGTTTCCGTAAAGGGTATCCTGAAGGGTTATGATGGTCTGATCAATAATGAAATGGTAGATATGACGAGCCGCGATGTTTCCGACATCATTCAGCGCGGTGGTACGATCCTGTATACTGCAAGATGTCCTGAGATGCGTACTCCGGAGGGTCTGGCTACCGCAGTAGAGACTTGTAAGAAGAATGGCATCGATGGTCTGGTAGTTATCGGTGGTGACGGTTCCTTTGCCGGTGCGCAGAAGCTGGCCAATGAGGGAATCAACGCGATCGGTGTTCCCGGAACCATCGACTTGGATATTGCCTGTACAGATTATACCATCGGTTTTGATACCGCTATCAATACGGCTATGGAAGCTATCGATAAGATCAGAGATACTTCTGCTTCCCATGAGCGCTGCTCCGTCATTGAGGTCATGGGACGTCATGCCGGATATATTGCCCTGTGGTGTGGTATCGCCAATGGTGCCGATGATATTCTGCTTCCGGAATATTATGATTATGATGAGCAGAAGCTGATTGAGAAAATTATCCTGAACCGTTCCAGAGGTAAGACACATCATATCATTATCAATGCTGAGGGTATCGGACATTCCACCAGTATGGCCAAACGTATTGAGGCGGCTACAGGTATTGAGACTCGTGCTACGATCCTGGGTCATATGCAGCGTGGTGGTTCTCCCAGCTGCCGTGACCGTTTCTACGGTTCTCTTATGGGTGCTTACGCTGTGGATCTTCTGCTTCGCGGCGAGACTAAGCGTATTGTAGGTATCAAGAGCGGTGAGATCGTTGACTTTGATATCAATGAGGGACTGAGCATGAAGAAGCAGATCTCTAAGGAACAGTTTGAGATCGCGCAGACTCTGTCCTACAGCTATGGTAATTTTAACCTGGGAGCTGCAGGAACCATCAATCCCCTGAAGCATAAATTCTGATTTAAAATTTAAGTGTGTGAGCCTGCGTCACCCTTTGACTCTCTCTGTTATATTTCTTTTCCGCGCTCCGCCTGCGCTCGCTCCGAGCCTGTAGTCTCGGAGTCGTGCTCGGAAAGTCGCTTGAAAAGAAATATAACAGAGAGAGCTAAAGGGTGACGCAGGCCTTTTTCTTTGTTGGCGGCTGTGGTACAATGGGGAGAAATCGCCGGGAGAGAGGAAAAGGAGGATGTATGACAAAAGAAGAGGTTTTGCGTCAGCTGTATGGTTATGATTCTTTTCGCCCGGGGCAGGAGGAGTTGATTGAGGCTGCTTTGCAGGGTAGGGATGTGTTTGGGATTATGCCTACGGGGGCGGGGAAGTCGGTGTGTTATCAGGTGCCGGCGCTTTTGCTTCCGGGGATCACGCTGGTGGTGTCGCCTTTGATCTCGCTGATGAAGGATCAGGTGACGGCTTTGAATCAAATGGGAGTTCATGCGGCGTATCTGAACAGTTCTCTGACGATGAATCAGTATATGAAGGCGCTGCAGCTGGCCAGGAGAGGGCAGTATAAGCTGATCTATGTGGCGCCGGAGAGGCTGCTTACGGAGTCATTTCTGGATTTTGCGTGTTCGGCGGATATTTCTCTGCTGGCGGTGGATGAGGCGCACTGTGTGTCACAGTGGGGGCAGGATTTCAGACCCAGTTATCTGCGTATCCAGGAGTTTGTCCGCCTGCTTCCGCGGCGGCCGGTGATGGCGGCATATACGGCTACGGCTACCCGTGCGGTGCGGGATGACTGTATTGCCATGCTGGGGCTTAAAGATCCTTTTGTGAAGACTACCGGTTTTGACCGGGCGAATCTGTATTTTGAGGTGCGCCAGCCGGCGGATAAGGACAGGGAGCTTTTGACGATCCTGGATAAGCACCGGGAAGAAAGCGGCATTATTTACTGCGCCACGAGAAAAAATGTGGAGGAAATCTGCGATAAGCTGATCCGGGAGGGGTATCGGGCTACACGGTATCATGCGGGGCTGACAGATGAGGAACGTGCCCGGAATCAGGAGGATTTTCTTTATGATGTGTCTCCGGTGATGGTGGCCACCAACGCTTTTGGTATGGGTATCGACAAGTCCAACGTGCGCTATGTGGTGCATTACAATATGCCGAAAAATATGGAGAGCTATTATCAGGAGGCGGGCCGTGCAGGCAGAGACGGAGAGCCTGCGGTGTGTATTCTTTTGTATTCCGGCCAGGATGTGGTGACGAACCAGTATTTTATTGAGCATGCCAGGGAAAATGACGAGCTGGATGAGCATGAGCTGCAGATCGTGAAGGATCAGGATCACAGGCGGCTTCGTCAGATGACGGCCTACTGTTTTACAGAGGATTGTCTGAGAAGCTATATTCTTCGCTATTTCGGGGAGGAAACGGTGGATTCCTGTGGAAACTGCGGCAGTTGCTGCGGGGATTTTGATTCGCAGGATGTGACAGATGCGGCCATGGCTTTTTTGCGGATGGTATGGGAAAGCGGCGGACGATATGGGGCACAGGTGCTTATGGATGCTCTCAGAGGAAGCTCGGCCCAGAAGGTAAAGCAGTTTGGCCTGGACAGGCTGTCGGAATACGGCGTGCTTCGGGGAATGCCGGTACATATGCTGAGAAAGGTGCTGCATAAATTGTATGGGATGCAGCTGTTAAAGCAGCAGGGCGATCCCTATCCGGTGGTAAAGATCACCCCGGAGGGAAAGGAGCTGCTTTTGGAGGAGGTTCCGGTCAGCATTACCGTGCAGGTGGAGAAAAAGGAAAAACCGGAAAAGAAAAAGAAGACGGGAAGTACATCGACAGCAGAAGTGGAGAATTCACTGTTTGAAGCTTTGCGCGCTCTTCGTATGTCTCTGGCCAGAAAACAAGGTGTGCCGCCCTATCTGGTGTTTTCGGATAAGACCCTTACGGATATGTGCCGGAAGCTTCCGGAAAACCGAGAGGAGATGCTTGATGTCACCGGCGTAGGGGAGAAAAAATTTGACTTGTATGGTGAGAGCTTTCTGGAGGAGATACGTAAGTTCCGGGAAAAGGACAGCGCTGTAGAGTAGAGGAAAAACGATGTTTGGTTATGTGACGGTCCATAAAGAAGAACTGAAAATAAAAGAATATGAAACATATAAGGGATTTTACTGCGGAGCGTGTCAGGCACTTCGCAGGGAGTACGGCTTGTCGGGGCAGATGACTTTGTCCTATGATCTGACGTTTCTGACCCTGCTGTTAAGCTCCCTGTATGAGCCTGAGCAGCAGTTTTCCAAAAAACGTTGTATTGCCCATCCGCAGAAAAAAAGGTTGATGATAGAAAATGAATTTTCGGAGTACGCGGCGCATATGAGCCTGCTTTTGACCTGGTATAAGCTTCTGGATGACTGGCGGGATGAGAAAAAGACATCGGCGATTGTGGGGCTTCGCCTGTATCACCGAGCCTTTTTAAAAGCCAGGGAGCTGTATCCGGAAAAAGAAGCTGTGATCCGGAAGTATTTAAAGGAGTTGTCTGGTCTGGAGAAGGAAAAAAGCACAGATATTGATCTGGTGGCAGGAACCTTTGGCCATCTTCTGGGCAGCGTGTTTGCGGTGAAAGAGGATATATGGCAGGAGCTTTTGTACAGGACGGGATTTTATCTGGGCAAATTCATTTATCTGATGGATGCCTGGGATGATCTGAAAGAGGATGAAAAGTCGGGAAATTACAATATTCTTCTGCTCAGAAAACAGCAGCGCTATGGACGGACCATGGAAGAGGAAGAACGGTTCGCAAAGGACTGTGAGGCGCTTCTTGTCAGCATGATGGCGGCCTGCTGTGAAGCTTTTGAAAAGCTGCCACTTTTGCAGGATGTTGCAATTCTGGAAAATATCCTATATGATGGGGTGTGGAACCGATTTGACAAAATGAAAAAAGAAGCGGAAAAAATTTCTGCAAAAAAGTAATAAAAACGGAGAAGAAGACAGATGAGAGATCCTTATGAAGTGCTGGGCGTGTCGAGAAATGCCAGCCAGGAAGAAATAAAGAAGGCATACCGGGAGCTTAGCCGGAAATACCATCCGGACTCCTATGCCAACAATCCGCTGGCGGATCTGGCGGAGGAGAAGTTTAAGGAAGTGCAGGAGGCCTATCAGCAGATCATGAACGGGCAGACCAGTACAGGGTATGGCACGGATTCCAGCTACAGCGGTTACGGCAATACGTATCAGCAGAATTCCTATGGTCAGAACGGGAACGGTCAGATGTTTACGGATGTGCGCAATATGCTGAATGCCCGCAGATATAACGATGCTTTAAATGTGCTGCGACCCATGGGCAACCGTACGGCAGAATGGCATTACTGCTATGCGGTGGCCAGTCTTGGTATCGGCAACAACAGTGATGCCATGGAGCATGCTCTGCAGGCAGCGAATATGGATCCGGGCAATACGGAATACGCTTCTTTTCTGCGTCATCTGCAGAACCAGAACAGCCGTTATCAGCAGCGCCCGGTATATCAGAACCGTTCCGGCAATAACAGCTGCTGTACCGGCGATGCCTGCTGTGATCTGTGGATTGCAGACACCTGCTGTGAGTGTATGGGAGGCGACATCTGTTCATGCATGTAAGCACAAAAAAACTGACGGTATCGGCCATGCTTCTGGCCATTGCGGTGATTTTACTCTATCTGGGAAATGTGCTGGAGAGCAGCACGCTGTTTTTTCTGGCGCTGGCGTCTTTTTGTTCTGGCATAGTACAGAGGGAGTTCGGGCAAAAAAGCGGCTGGGTATTTTGGATCGCCAATATGCTTCTGGGGTTCATCGTGGTTCCGCAGAAGCTGTATATGGTGACCTTTGCGGTGTTTTCGCTGTATATTCTGCTGACGGAAATGGCTTGGGGCTGTCTTTGCCGCAGAGTGGAGGAAAATAAGAGAAATTGGCTGTTTATCTTTATACGGCTTGCGGTATTTAACGTGATGTATCTGCCGCTGGTGCTGGGTATGCCAAAGCTTTTCCTGGGAGAAGGACTGCTTATGAAGGCAGGAAATCTTCTGTATCCGGTGCTTTTGCTTGGAGGTCAGCTGTTCCTTTTTCTGTTTGACAGAGCCTATGTGTATTTTCAGGGTGTGATCTGGGAACGGATTCGCCGTGCCATAAAGCTTTAGGAGGTGCAGTATGTGGCTTAGTCGGTATTTTGTGATGTTTGCGCTGTACAGTGTGCTGGGATGGGTCTATGAATCCACGTTCTGTACGATTAAAGAGGGGAAATGGGAGAACCGGGGCTTCCTTTATGGGCCTGTTGTGCCGATTTACGGCGTGGGAGCCACGGGGATCACCATGATATACGATGGCCTGCAGAATTTTGCGGGTTTTTCTCTGAAGTGGTGGCAGGTGTTTCTGATCGGTTATCTTGGCAGTATTGTTCTGGAGTTTGGCACGTCCTGGATATTGGAGAAGCTGTTTCACGCGGTATGGTGGGATTACAGCGATATGCCCTTTAACCTGCAGGGAAGGGTGTGTCTGCCCTGTTCGCTGGGCTTTGGCGCGGCGGGACTTCTGGTGATTTATGGACTGTATCCGCTGATGAACCGAATCGTGACTCCGGAGATATCGGTGTGGAAGGAATTGGTTTCGCTGTTTTTGATGGCAGTGATCGCTGCGGATGCGGCATTGACGGTGTCTGCATTGACAGGACTGGCCAAGACGGTGGAGGATATGGAAGACAACCTGAACCGGCAGATGGAGGCTTTTGTGCAGGATCTGCGGGAAAGGGGTTCGGATCTGGAGGATCGTCCAAGCATACCAAACTCCGCACCAAACCTTTTCAGACCT
>CALZMS010000022.1 GCA_945788595.1 uncultured Lachnospiraceae bacterium | reverse complement strand
AGACTATTTATAATGTGTATCGCGCGATAGAAAAACAGCAGCCGGTTACAGACAAGCTTGTATCTGTAGTGGCTGAGGTAGAACATCCGGTGACAGTGCGTGTGCCCATCGGTACTGCCCTCAGTGAAGTAGTTGCCATGGCAGGTGTGACCACAGTCAAAGATCCGGTATACTTTGTGGGCGGTCCCATGATGGGATTTATCGGTTCCGGAGATATGCCGGTGACCAAGACCACCAATGCTGTTCTGGTACTTCCGCAGGATCACGTTATTGTCAATAAAAAGAGAAGCAAAGCATCTGTTGGCATGAAGAGAGCAGCATCTATTTGCTGCCAGTGCCATATGTGTACGGATATGTGTCCGAGATTTAATCTGGGTCATCCGATTGAGCCCCATATGTTTATGCGTGCTACATCCAATCATGACTTCCAGAACACAAATCCCTATCTGAACACATTCTTCTGCTGTTCCTGCGGTGTATGTGAGATGTATGCCTGCCCGCAGAGCCTGGCACCCCGTTCACTGATGCTGGAATTCAAAGGCGGACTGCGTAAAAATGGCGTGAAACCGCCGCAGGTTACCGCAAAACCGGTGCATGACGGCAGAGAACTCAGAAAGGTTCCGGAAGAAAGACTGATGGCCAGACTGGGACTGTCCAGATATGACAAACCGGCTCCACTTAATGACGAAGTGGCAGCGGTGAAGAAAGTAACTGTCAAACTCAGCCAGCACATCGGTGCGCCGGCACAGGCTGTCGTGAAAAAAGGTGATATTGTCACAGCAGGACAGGTAATTGCCAAACCGGCTGACAAGGCTTTGAGCGTTGCTATTCACGCTTCTATCAGCGGAAGAGTAACGGATGTCAATGATCAGACGATCGTGATCGTAGCATAAGAAAGGATGTGCACAAGATGAGTAAAGCAATCGGAATGATTGAATTTAAAACCATAGCTACAGGTATTACCGCAGCAGATGCTATGGTAAAGACAGCAGACGTCGAGCTTGTAGAAGCACAGGCTGTATGTCCCGGTAAATATATTGCTATTGTTTCCGGTGATCTGAGTGCTGTCAAAGCAGCTGTAGACGCAGCCTGCACACAGTATGAGACAGAATTGATCGATAGTATGGTTCTGGGTAATCCTCATGAATCCATTTTTCCGGCAATTTACGGTGCTTCCCATGTAGATGATATTAGTGCCCTCGGTATTATCGAGACATATGATGTAGCTGCTATCATTGAGGCAGCGGATGCTGCTGCTAAGACCGCTATTGTTGAGCTGATTGAGCTGCGTATTGCCAAAGGTATGTGTGGTAAATCCTACATGCTGCTCACTGGCGAAGTATCTGCAGTTGAGGCGGCTATTGAGAGAGCCAAGGCAGTAGTTGGTCCGAAGGGAATGTATCTGGATTCTTCTGTTATTGCCCATCCGGATAAAAAGATCGCCAATTCGATCTTATAATCATCTTTAAGATGAAAAACGCAGCTGCAGGAAAGGAGAGCAACAGATGTTAGCACTCGAAAGAAGAAATCTGATACTCGAAAAGCTGCAGGAAGATAAAAAGGTTGTTGTAAGTTTGCTCAGCCGCCAGTTCGGAGTGTCGGAGGAGACGATCCGCCGCGATCTGGAAAAGCTGGAGGCTGACGGCTTCGCCATTAAAAGCTATGGCGGAGCCGTACTGAACGAAAACAGCAACGTTGATATGCCCTTTGGTATCCGGAAAAATAAAAACGTTTCTGCAAAACAGAAAATTGCCGAGCTGGCAGCGAAGCTGGTGGATGATGATGATCAGATTATGCTGGATGCCAGTACTACTGCTGTATTTATAGCTCGCGCATTGAAACAGAAATCCCGTCTGACAGTCGTTACCAATTCTATTGAAGTATTGTTGGAGCTTGCGGATATCTCCGGTTGGAATGTGATCTCTACTGGAGGTAAGCTGAAAGAGGGATATCTCGCACTTTTGGGTTATAATGCTCAGGTGGGTGTTGAACGCTATTGTGCGGATAAACTGTTTTTGTCCTGCAAGGGACTGGATATCTTCCGGGGATTTATGGATTCTCAGGAGGCATTTGCGCAGGTAAAACAATCCATGCTTCGTTCTGCAAAAGAAATCTATCTTGCAGTGGACAGCTCTAAATTTGAGCAGGGGGCATTTTGCAAGATCGGTGATTTTGGCATTTTGAGCGGTGTTATCACCGACAGAGAGCCGGGGCAGGAATGGCAGGAATTTTTTAGGGAACAGGGCATACGCTGCTACTATCCGCGTTAATGAGGATATTTCGAAAAAAGGTGAAAACTAGTTATGAATACATTTAAAATGTTAACCACGATCCATTTCGGAGACAACGCACTGGATCATTTGAAAGAAATACCCTATCAGAGAATTATGGTGATCATGGATCCGTTTGTATATACAAGCGGTCTGTATAAGCAGATCACCAAACCTCTGGAAGAGGCACATAAAGAATATACATTGTTCAGTGATGTAGTGCCGGATGCGCCGATCGAGAAAATAGCTGCCGGTGTTAAGGCGTTTCTTGAATACAGACCGGAAGCCATCGTAGCTGTCGGCGGCGGATCAGCTATTGACTCTTCAAAATCCATCCGTGAGTTTGCACTGAAGATCGATCCCTACGGAAAGGTGGGGCTGATCGCTATTCCGACCACCAGCGGTACGGGATCTGAGGTGACAGCATTTGCTGTTGTAAACGATACACAAGCTAAGGTGAAATACCCGTTGGTGTCTGACAGTCTGACAGCTGATGAAGCTATTCTTGACGCGGCGCTGGTTGCCAGTGTTCCGCCGTCCATCACAGCAGATACAGGTATGGATGTTGTGACCCATGCGCTGGAAGCTTATGTCAGCACACAGCACAATGAGTTTTCTGCTGCTCTTGCAGAAAAAGCTCTGGAGATCTGCGGTGTGTTCCTGCCCAGATGCTATTATGATGGTCAGGATATGCATGCCCGTCAGAAGATGCATGTGGCATCCTGCCTGGCAGGACTTGCGTTTAATACCGCGTCACTGGGGATTAATCACAGTATGGCACATCAGCTGGGAGCGAGATTCCATATTCCTCATGGTCGTGCTAATGCCATGCTCTTGCCGCATGTTATTGAGTTTAACTCTGATATCAATCATGCCAGCCGTAGCCAGAAAGAATATCTTCCTGCCGTGGAAAGGTATGCTTCCGTAGCCCATGTGCTGGGACTGTCAAGCTACAATCCGGTTATGGGTGTGAGGTCTCTGGTGAACTGGACACAGTTTATGATGAAGGAGATGGCTATTCCCATGCGCATTTCCGAGTTAAAAACAATCAGTGCAGTGGAATATTTCGATGCTCTAGATGATATGGCCGAAAAAGCGTTAAATGACAGCTGTACGGCAACTAATCCGCGCCCGGTGACCAAGGAGCAGATTAAGCATATTTATACAAAGCTCTGGTAATCGAAAAGACAATTTCGATAGAAATTGATGATACTTGGTATTTTTGCAGAGACGTTGCCCATAAAGCAGCGTCTCTGTTTGCGTTTTTACAGCAAGCAGTCTTTTGCCATAAAAGGGAAGACAAAATATGTGAGTAAAATGTGGTATTTTATATGAAAGGAGGGGAAATAAGACTGTGAGTGCAACGATAAAAGACATAAAAGAAGAAACCGGTTTATCGCTGGCAACGATCTCCAAGTATCTCAATGGTGGAAAGGTGCTGGAAAAGAACGCGCAGCTGATTCGGGATGCTGTAGAAAAACTCCACTATCAGCCAAATGAAATGGCCCGCAGTCTGGTGACAAACAAAACCAGAACAGTAGGTGTTGTATGTTACAGTGTAGCATCATTGTTTGCTGGTATCATGATAAAACATGTGGGAGATTATTTACGCAGTAAGGGCTATGGTGTGCTGATCTGTGATTCTGATAACAGAGAGGAGCTGCAGGAAGAAAATATACGTTTTATGCTCAATAAAAAGGTGGATGGAATTATCATAATTCCTGTTTCTGCCCGGCCGGATTGCCTGCGGATAGCCAAAGATGCTCATGTGCCTGTGGTCGTCCTGGACAGAAATATAGAAGGACAAGACCATGACCTGGTTACTGCCGATAATTACAACGCTGCAATCAAGCTAATGGATTGTCTGATTGCCCATCATCATACAAAAATTGCATTGATCAGTTCAGATGCGAATTTATCACATGCTGACAGAAACAGGGCATACATGGATGTATTACGCAGAGAGAATATACCTGTCAGAAAAGAGTATATTTGTCTGGATAATCACACCATGGAAGCCGGATACTGTGCCATGAAAAAACTTATGTGTCTGGATGAACGTCCAACAGCCGTGTTTTCGACCGGCTATGATTTTAATCTGGGTATTATTATGGCTTTAAATGAGGATAACATAAAATATCCGGAAGAAATATCTATTGTAGGTTTTGATGACCTTATTTTGCCGAGTATTCTGCATACACAGCTGACGGTAATGAGTCAGCCCATGGAAAAAATGGGAAGAGCTGCCGCTTCGCTGTTATTAAAGAGGATTCACGGAAAAAAAAGCGTCAAACCGGAACATATCATTTTTGATGCTACACTTCTTCGGGGAAATTCTGTGATCGACCTCAGAAAATCAGAACCTCAAAATAATTTGTGGAAAAGTCGTGAAAAGCGTTTACAATCCGGAGAAGAGATAGTATAATCATTATACACAAAACGTTTCGAGTGAAAATGTTTTTGTGTATGTTGCCGAGTATAAAATGTCACAAGTTGTAGTTCCTTGTGGCTTTTTATATTGGACACGCAAAAAAAAACGTTGGGAGGAAGAAAATTGGAAAAGATCAAACAAAATCCAATCGTAAAGAAGCTGGGACTTAACAGAATCATCCTTGTTGGAATCCTGATTCTCATGTTCATCGTCTTCAGAGTAGCACTGGGCAGCAAATTCCCTGTTGCCGAGAGTATCACTTCTACTTTGAACTACGTATACTTCCTGGGCTTCTTGTCACTCGGTGTTACCTTTGTTATTGCAACAGGCGGAATCGATTTCTCTATCGGACCGGTTATGTTCTGCTGCGCACTGATGTCAGGCTATTGCCTGAATTCTTATCATGTGCCGCTTGTAGCGTCCATGATCATCAGTATCCTGATCGGTACCGCTTTTGGTATCTTTAATGGATGGCTGGTAGCTTACATGTCTGTACCGGCTTTCATCGTATCCATGGCTTCCATGAATATTGCCAAAGGTATGGCATCTGTATTTACCAAGACACAGTCTGTCAGCTGGCCGCTGGCTTCTGATCCGACAAACGGATGGTTCAGAAGCATTGTTTCTGTAAACGGTTTCCCGGTGGGCCTGGTTATTTTCTTGGTTGCTGCTGTGATCTGCGGAATCATTCTCTATAATACCAAGCCGGGACGTTATATCCTTTGCCTTGGTTCCAACCGTGAGGCTGTAAGACTTTCCGGTGTTAACACCAAAAAATGGGAAATGCTGGCCTACGTTATCTGCGGTACACTGGTTGGTATTGCTTCTCTGTTCTTCGTTGCTGCATACACAACTGTTCAGCCGGGCTACGGTGATCAGTACAACAACGAAGCCATTGCCGGTTGTGTAATGGGTGGTACTTCCATGGTCGGCGGTCTCGCTTCCATCGGCGGTACAGTAATCGGTGTTGCTATTATCTCACTTCTTCAGCAGGGCATCATGGCGTTTGGTCTTGGTAAAGGTCAGCAGATGATCATTACTGGTATCATCGTTATTGTTGCGGTTTATGCCGATGTAAGTGCAAGACGCAGAAAGAACTGATGGGAAAGGAGAAGAGAATGGGCGAAGTTATTTTAACAATGAAAGAAATCGATAAATCTTTCCCGGGCGTCCACGCACTGGATCATGTAAACTTTGAAGTTAGACGCGGAGAAGTACATGCTCTTATGGGAGAGAACGGTGCCGGTAAATCTACTCTGATGAAAGTTCTTACAGGTATCTATAAGAAAGATTCCGGTACTATCACATATGAAGGCAAAGAGACAGAGTTTCACAGCACACGTGAAGCACAGGATGCCGGTGTTGTTATCGTACATCAGGAGCTGAACATGGTCGGTGATCTGACCGTTGCCCAGAACATCTTTATCGGACGCGAACCGAAAAAAGGTTTCCGCATTGATGATAAGAAGATGATCGAGGATTCCAAGGCTCTGTTTGACGAGTTACATATTGATATTAATCCGAAGGAAAAGATGAGCGACCTGACTGTAGGTAAACAGCAGATGTGTGAGATTGCAAAAGCAATTTCCCACAAGGCAAAAGTTATCATCTTCGATGAGCCGTCCGCAGCTCTGACTGAGAAAGAGATTGCAGACCTCTTCACTATCATCCGTGACCTTCGCGAAAAACAGCTGGGTATCGTATATATCTCTCACCGTATGGATGAGATCAAAACTATCACAGACCGTGTTACCGTAATGCGCGATGGTGGCTATGTTGGAACTCTGATTACTAAAGACAGTACCAAGGAAGATATCATCAATATGATGGTTGGTCGTGTAATTTACGAGGATCCGAAGACTCACAGTATGGTAGCTCCGGATGCACCGGTGGTTCTGAAAGTTGAGAACCTGAATGCCGGTAAGATGGTACAGGATGTAAGCTTTGAACTTCGTAAAGGTGAGATTCTTGGTTTCTCCGGACTGATGGGTGCCGGACGTACTGAGACAGCGAGAGCGCTGTTTGGTGCTGATCCAAAACAGAGTGGTAAAGTTTCCATTATGGGCAAAGATGGACAGCTGCATGAGGTTCAGATTAATTCTCCGCAGGATGCTGTAAAAGCTGGTATCGGTTATCTGTCAGAGGACAGAAGACGTTACGGTGTTGTTGTTCAGAAGTCCATTATTGAGAACTCCACCTTGGCTACAATGGAAGAGTTCACTTCCGGACCGTTCATCAACAAGGCTAAAGAGAAAAAAGTTACACAGAAATATATTGAAGAACTGGCAACCAAGACACCGACTGCTGATCAGCTCGTTGTTAACCTGTCCGGTGGTAACCAGCAGAAGGTCGTTATCGCAAAATGGCTGATCCGTGACTGCGATATCCTGATTTTTGATGAACCCACCAGAGGTATCGACGTTGGTGCCAAGAACGAAATTTACAAATTAATGAGCAGACTGGCAGCCGAAGGTAAGTCGATTATCATGATTTCTTCGGAAATGACTGAAGTTCTCAGAATGAGTGACCGTGTTATCGTTATGTGTGAAGGAAAGAAGACCGGTGAGATCGATATTTCCGAGGCAACACAGGAGAACATCATGGATAAGGCCACTAGAAATATTGATTAAGGAGGAGGACAGTCATGACAAATAAGAAGAAAAAAAGCTTATTGAGTGACCAGAGATTTATTGTTCTTCTGGTTATCATTGCGCTGATAATTGTATACTCTATCTTCAGTAAAGAGTTCAGAAAATATACGACGATCCTGAGTATGCTGGATTTCTCGTATTACAACACATTATTGGCAATTGGTGTTACATTCCCGCTGATCACG
Source organism: uncultured Lachnospiraceae bacterium (assembly GCA_945788595.1). Classification (GTDB taxonomy): domain Bacteria; phylum Bacillota; class Clostridia; order Lachnospirales; family Lachnospiraceae; genus UBA11957. The sequence goes on along the minus strand of CALZMS010000022.1, from coordinate 1,887 downwards.
GCAGGTGTTGACCTTTCCATTGGTACAGGTATGATCTGTTATGCTCTGATCGGTGGAACATTAATTCGTAATTATAATTGCCCGGTTGTAATTGCAATGCTGGTTTGTGTTGCTCTGGGTATGATTATCGGTCTGTTAAACGGTATTCTGATCGGTGTTATGGATCTGGCTCCGTTTTTGGCAACATTGTGTACATGTATGATTACTCGTGGTATTGGTTCTCTATTCAGTGCTACACCCTGGCCGACAACAGGACAGCCCGGCGGATGGTTCCATTCCATCTTTAAGCTGACCTTCGGTTCTGGCAGAAGCGCACTTAGACTTCCCATCGGTTTTGTATTCGTAGTTCTTCTTGTACTGCTGATGGAGTTCGTACTGAACCATACAAAATTCGGTCGTTACACCATCGCTATCGGATCCAACAAAGAGGCTACACGTCTCTCTGGTATCAATGTTAAGTTCTACCACGTGATGGTTTATGTAGTTGGTGGTCTGTTTGCAGGTCTTGCAGCTATCGCTTATGCAGCAGTTACTCCTACAGTACAGCCTGGTACTGGTGCCGGACTTGAGCTGGATGCTATCGGTGGTGTATTCGTAGGTGGGGTATCCGCTACCGGTGGATACGGTTCCGTTGTCGGTTCTCTGGCAGGTATCTTTGTTATCATGCTTCTGAAGACAGGTCTTCCGTATATCGGACTGTCTGCAAACTGGCAGCAGATTATTACCGGTCTTGTACTGATCGGAGCTGTATTGATCGATATTCTGAAACGTAAACGTGCAGTAGCTGCATAATGTATTCGATTCATAATTGGTAAATATTACTAAAAAAATGCCCCCCGGAAACATCAGATTGTCAAAAAGAGCAAAAGTGGTTGACAATCTGATACGGGGGTGTAATAATAAGATGTGCTCAAAAATAAGTTTGTGCGGTGGCGAAACGTTTTGTGCAGCCATTTCACATAAATAGGTAAACTTTTATAGTTTAAGGAGGAAGAAAAAACATGAAAAAGAAAGTTTTAGCATCCGTTCTGAGTGCAGCAATGGTAGCTACAATGTTCGCTGGCTGTGGTTCCAGCTCCAGCGCAGCTCCGGCAAGCAGTGCAGCTCCGGCAAGCAGCGCAGCAGTTGAGAGTGAAGCTCCGGCTGAGAGCGAGGCTCCGGCAAGCAGTGCAGCAGCTGAGAGCGAAGCACCGGCTGAATCCACTGGTTCTGGTGCTGCTCAGTTCGAAGGTTTAACAGCAAATGAAGCTTATGAGTTCCCGATGATGGTTAAATCCTTCCAGTCTACATACTGGCAGGCTGCTGTTAAAGGTATGGAAATGGCTGCCGGTGAACTGGGAGTTACCTTTAATGCACAGGGACCGAACTCTGAGTCCGATATCGCTGATCAGGTTAATATGATCAACACAGCTATCAATACCAATCCGAAAGGTCTTGGTCTGGCTGCTTGTGATACAAGCTCCGTTCTGGATTCTCTGCAGACATGTGCTGACAAGGGTATCCCGGTAGTATGTTTTGATACAGGTGTTGCTGATGCTCCGGAAGGTTCCGTAGTATGTACAGTAGCTACAGACAATGGTCAGGCTGGACAGGTTGCAGCTGAGAACATGTATGCAGCTATCAAAGACGTTATTGCAAACGCTGATGGACAGGTTATCATCGGTGAGGTTAACCAGGATGCTACAGCTCAGAACATTCAGCAGCGTGGTCTTGGATTCATTGATAAGATGATCGAGCTGGTTAAAGCTGATGGCAAGACTGTTGCTGTAAGTGGTAACGAGTTCTATGTAAACGCAGCTACAGGTGCTGACGGTGATGCAGCTTCTGCAGATGTTGTAATCGAGGTTGCTGTTCCGGCTCAGACAACTGTTGAGCTTTGCTCTACAG
>CALZMS010000021.1 GCA_945788595.1 uncultured Lachnospiraceae bacterium | reverse complement strand
GCTTTGTATACATAACAAAAGTGTGTGCAGGACCGCCCGGGCCCAGACCTTTCTACGTATGGTTTTGAATCACGGAGAAATCCTGTGTATAAAAAAAAGACTTTTGCCAGATGTATGACTGACAAAAGTCTTGCAATTTCATTGTGATCCGAATGCGTCTGCATTGTACTGACGAACCACAAGCATATGTCTGTATGCCTGCTACTCTCTTTTGTTAAGAGCAGTATATATCAGATACTCCCCAAAATGCAATCTGATATTTCTTAAGATTTATGAAGGGAACTCCCCTTAGAAGAAATACTGGTTGCCGATCTGAATGCCCTTTCTGCTGTGTCCGGCGCGGAAGGACATGGCGTTTCCTACCGGGCTTTCTCCCTGAAGTGCCTCTATTGCTGCATCATAGCAGGAGCTCGGCGCACCCTTCTTCAGTGTCTTGGCAAACCGTCCGCTGCGTACCGGAGAGAACTGGCTCTTCTGCTTGATCACAGCTTCTACATCATCCGGATAGCGGCTGCTCTTTACACGGTTGACAACAACGGCAGCTACTGCCAGCTTACCTTTATAGCTTTCACCGCCAGCTTCGCAGTAAACGATAGCTGCCAGCATATCCAGCTCGCTGTCACTGCAGCTGATGACATAATTGCTGTTTTTCTTCTTGTTGGAAGAAGTGGATTTCTTTTCTTCTTCGACGGCCTTCTTAGTTTCTTCTTTTAAATTGTCATACGCGGTCTTGGTAATGGCACCTTCAGGTTCATTTTCTTTCACGTATCTTCCCAGCACGTAGCCGTTGACGCCATCACAGCTGACTTTATACCAGCCGTCTTCCAGATTTTTCAGAGAAAGAACAGTTCCTCTGGGAACAGATGTCAGTCTGTCGGAATTTGTTGTAGCTTCCTCACGAATGATCAGAGAGCTGGCTGTTACTTTTCCTGTTGCTCCCACAGTCTCATTATAAAACTTTCTGGCATCGTCTTTACTGACCACGTATTTTGTCAGTACATAACCGCTGATATTGCCGGATCTGACTTTTGTCCAGCTGCCTTCTGTACCTTCCACTGTAGCGGTGCATCCAGGGAGCAGCACTCCTACGATTTTGGATCCTGCATCTGCACTCATTCGAATATTTAAATAATCGTTAACATCGGCCGCCACCTTTTTGTCCCAGCTGATACTGCCCAGCAGCTTGCTGTGTGTATCCGCTGAAACCGGATTTTTGGTCAGGCTCAATGCGGCACAGAGACATCCGAGCAGGATGGCTGTTTTCTTGATTTTACGAAACATGGTTCCTCCTGTTAAGTTTCTGTTCTAAATATTACATTTCTGTTACGATTTGTTACGTGAAGATTCTAACAGTCCTATATCTCTTTGTCAACACTTATTTGCCGACTTTATTCGATTTTCCCCCAATAATTCGTATTTTTGTGCACTTTTACCCCCAAAACAGGCAAAAAAACAGCCTCCACATGAGGTATTATCCCCACATGAAGGCTTTTTTCACTTAATTATTCACTTCTGAGCGCATCGATCGGATTAAGATTTGCGGCTTTTCTGGCCGGAAGGAACCCAAAAATCAGACCAATACACATGGAAAACAGCACCGCAATGATCATGGACGGTATACTTAATCCAGTAGGTATACCCATGATCTTTGACAGTAATTTAGCTGTAACGATACCAAAAATCACACCCAACACGCCTCCGAAACTGGTAAGCACAGCTGCTTCTGTCAAAAACTGTCCCAGAATCATTCGCTTTCTGGCACCGATGGCTTTCTTGAGGCCGATCTCCTGGGTACGTTCTGTTACCGTCACCAACATAATATTCATGACACCGATACCGCCTACCAGAAGAGAAATGCCGGCGATCCAGATCAGCTGCTGGTTCGTGGAATTACTCATGGCCTGCAGCTGTTCTGCCTGTTTCAAAAGATCCTGGCTCTTAAACTGATACTGACTTTCCGCTGTCAGTCCCAGTTTTTCATTTACTGCGTCTTCAACTGCCTTACCTGCTTTGGTCATGGAATCCGTATCCACCGCTTTTACAGCTATCTTCTGCACCTCATCAAACCGATAGATCATGGGCCAGACAGCCCCGGTCACAAACATCTTACCACTGGAAGTGTTGGCATATGTATAGTAATCAGATACACTGTTAATGTTCAGCTCAACAGATTTTGTCTGGCTTACAATGCCCACCACCGTAAATGGCTCTCCACTGATCTCCACCACCTGTCCCAGTGGATTTTCTCCCGGAAACAGAGACGAAGCTGCAGTATTATCCAAAATGACTACTTTACGGAAATTATCATAATCAGCCTGTAAAAGTGCCCGTCCATTGATCACCTGATAATTATACAGACCAAAATACTGATCATCGACGCCATAGATACCTCCGGTAAAAGAAGTGTCCAGACGATAAATGCTATTGTCGCTGTACTCACGACTATTGTAAAAAGCGACCTTATCCACAGTATCTATAGCTTCCAGTTCATCCTTAAACTCACTGTCCAGCGGCATGATGCCCTCTGGATTGCTGCTATACTGCATATCGTATTCCCATTCACCATCGTACAGACTGACAGTAACCACATTATTGTTAGATCCGATCAGACTTTCCTTGATCATCTCACTGTTTCCGGTGATCGTGGAGACAATGGCAATGATGGATGCGATACCTATAATAATGCCCAGCATGGTCAGCATGGAGCGCATTTTGTGGCTCCATATACCCTGCAGGGAAAGTTTAATATTTTCGCGCATGCCCTACCTCCTTAGCTGTACAGTTCATCCATGGTAGCTTCTCTCGTGGAAGCCCCGTCTTTGACGGTCTTACCATACGGGAAAGCAATCCAGTCAGTGTCTCTGTCCAATCCGGAAAGGATCTCCGTAGAACCATAAGAGATGGTTCCCGTCTTTACCTGGCGTTTTTCCAGCTTGTCACCTTCTCCGCGCACATAAACATAACTCTTGCTGCCTTCCGTCAGAATAAACATATTTTCCAGATAGAAGCCGGATCCCCCGGAGACATTGCTGCTGTTTCGTTTTACAGATACCCACTCATTATCCGACAGATCCGCATCCTCAGACACCACCACGGTGAACGGATAATAAGAAGTATTGGAAGACTGTCCGTAATAATATCCCTGATCTGACGTAGGCATATCACCTATCTTGTTTACTGTACCGGTGTATGTCATACCGCTTTCATAAGACATCACCTGAACTTCTTCTCCGATCTGCAGCGTATCCCGACTCAGTTCATCCACCGTACACTGGACTTCATATCCTCCGGTACCTGTTACTTTGATCATGGGAGTTCCATCTGCCCGGGACTGGTCTGCATCCTGCACGGCAGACACACGTCCATCTACCGTAGCCAGCACCTGACCATTGTCCAGTTCACGTTTCATCTGTGCCAGCTCATTTTCGGCCACACGAATACTCAGATCGGTTTCTTTAATCTGCTTTTTCATCTCCGCAATTTCAGACGCGGTCAGCTTGGAGTCATCGTACGTGCCTCCGCCGCCTCCTATACCAGGATCGACCGTTCCAGGGTCTTCCGTTGAAGGTTTATAGGTAAATTCAGAAGCATCAAAGAAAGAAAAGCTATAGCTTCCATTGCTCTTCTTGGTACATACAAGGCCATATTTCGTCAAAATCTCACCGGAAACCTTATTCTCTTCTGTGCTCACAAAAATCAGATAATTTTTGCTGGCTTTCAGATCCAGGGCATCCAGCAAAGTATCACTGATTTCAAAATCATCAGCCAGAATGACAAACTTCGGAGATTTCTCTGTGCCCTCCCCCTGCACCACATAGTAAGTATTTACAACACCATTCGTTACCATACTGCCGTTGTTCTCCGGCTGCACCGGTGTTTCTGACGATCCTGAAGGTACCGACGGTTCTGAGGGTGTCGATGGTTCTGAAGGCTCCGATGGTTCTGAGGGTTCCGACGGCTCTGAGGGTTCCGACGGTTCTGAGGGTTCCGACGGTTCTGAGGGTTCTGAGGGTTCCGACGGCTCTGAGGGTTTTGATGGTTCTGAGGGTTCCGACGGTTCTGAAGGGATTGAAGATCCTGACGTTATCGAAGATTCTGATGTCCCCGAAGACTCGGAAGCTTCCGCCACGCTGGATGTCTGCTGCACATCACTTTCTCCTTTACCGGCCTCCTCTTCAGGCACAGCACTGAGCCTTCTTCCTGTCTTTACCTGCTTCTGCAGATTCTCCAGCTCAATCTTTTGTTTCTGAATTTCTAGATCCTTTCTGGTCACCTCGATATCAGTCAATGTCGTATCGTAGGAGATCAGTGGATCTCCAGCCTTTACCTGCTGCCCTTCTGACACAAAAACTTTGGTAACCGTCTGCGTATCCGAAATATACACAGTCTGCACCTGATCGGCACTGACTGTTCCGCTCATTTCTGATCCGCCGCCCATATCTTCACTGGTATAAGTCATATTTGACAACTGATAGACGCCTACCGCATTGTTGCCTCCCTGCGCCGCCCGGACACCGAACACTGCGCCGGTCACAACACCCGCTGCCAGAACGACAGCCAGGATACGGATCGCAATCTTTGCTTTCTTATTTTTCATGTAAACTTCCACTCCTATCTGTCTGCCGTCAGCACACCATCGCGAATGTGATAGATCTTGTTCGCACAGGCAGCAATGGACGGCTCATGCGTGATCATGACTATGGTAATTCCCTGTCTGTTCAATTCGGAAAAAATCTCCATAACCTGTTCTCCGGATGCCGTATCCAGCGCACCTGTAGGTTCATCTGCCAGAAGAAGCTTGGGCTTTCCTACCACTGCTCTGGCAATTGCCACTCTCTGACACTGACCACCGGACAACTGATTAGGTTTAAAATGGATTCTTTCTTCCAGACCCACCATTTTCAAGGCTTCTTCAGCTTTCTCACGACGTTCCTTAAGACCTACACCCGCATACAAAAGCGGCAATGCCACATTGTCTCTGGCATCCATCTCCGGAAGCAGGTGAAACTGCTGAAAAACAAATCCGATAAAGCTGTTTCGCAGTTTTGCCAGCTGATCTTCCGTCTGTGTGGAAACGTCCACATCATTAAGTTTCAATGTGCCGGACGTCGGCACATCCAGGCACCCTACCAGATTCATCAGCGTTGTCTTGCCAGAACCGGAGGGACCCATAATAGCGATATACTCGCCCTCTTCCACCTTAAGATTGATCTCTTTCAATACCGGAACCGGAATCTTACCGCGGAAGTAATCTTTGCATACATCTGTCATTTCAAGAATCATCTGGACATCCTCCCGCCATTATTCCGCATCTTCACCGGTAAGATCCTCAACGCTGCCTTCTCCATCCTCTACGAAACCGTCATCGTAAGACTCCATGCTATCGTCCGTGGTTCCTTCACCGTAAGAATCCATACCATCGTCCATGGCTCCCTCATCGTAGGAATCCACAGACCCTTCATCGTAATACTCTTCACCACCCATGGTGCCTTCGTCATAAGAATCCACGCCGCCATCCATGATTCCTGTAGCCGCGTCTCCATCATCGGAATACTGATCATAGTGCTCAGCTGCCGCGCCAGCCTTACAATCCTCAGACGGGAAGGCAATGTAATCTGTCAATACCAGGCCGGAAATGATAGGATACTGATCCATATCCTGATCATATTCACCTAATTCAACATTTCTCTTTTCCAGCTTGCCGTTGCTGCCTTCTGCCCACACATAGGGAGAGCCGGTATCCACATCCACGATGTAATAAGAAGGAAGGGAAAACTGTGCCGCATCCTCCGTGGCCCCATCCTCCACATTTGTCTCAATATACACATGCTGACCAAGAACCAGCCCCTCCTGAGAATCCAGAGAAACATAAAACGGATATTTGGAAGAGGTGGTCATGGTGTCAGAGGAACTTCCAGACATATACGCATTATTATCGGATGTTTCTGTTTTTTCCCAGTCGATTCTTTCCAGAGTTCCAGTCCATGTTTGTGTACTGTCTACACGAGAACGGATCAACAGCGGCATGCCTTCTGATAAAGAGCGGGCGCTAAGCTCATTGATGGTTCCCTTAATCTCAAAGGAATCAGACTTCGTCAGTACGATGAATGCATCCGAATTACTGCCGTCACCACTTTCAGATCCATCATCTGCAATGCTGCCGTCACCGCTTTGTCCGTCAGACGCAATACTTTTTACGGTAGCATCAATGGGACTTGTCACGCTGACATTCTCAAGAGAGTTCTTTGTCTCTTCAATCTCTTTTTCTTTTAACTTGGCATTGTATTCAGCTTCCTTGATATCTGCTTCATTTGTCTGGATCTGAATACTGTATTCAAGCTTTGTGCTGCCTTTTGTACCTTTTGCATCTTTTTTCAGCTGTGCAATTTCTTTTGTCTTGCTTTCAATGGTTGTCTGCAGCTGTTCCAGCTCCAGTTTCTGTTTTTCCAACGTCAGTTCCAGTGAGCCTGTATCATACACAAACAAAACCTGGCCTTCCTTAACCACATCTCCTTCGTTGACTTTGACCTCTTTGACGGAAAGTCCGCTGTTTTTTTCGATTTTGATCTCGTCCTCCGACACAACCATACCGCTGAACTTGTCCGATACTCCCAGACTGCCAAGTCCGGTGATATTTCCCACCGAATCCACTGCCACTTTGGTGTCATTGCCGCCACTGCCGCAGCCCATCAGCATGGCTGCTGTCATGCAGACAGCTACTGTAGAAACCCATTTCTTCATATCTATCCTCCCGCTCGCAAATTGATTCACGTATCTGGTACATCAAAGAATAAATAACCAGCCATATCACTTGCCTGCGTGATATGGCCATTCATTTTTTCGATGTGCCGGTATCTACTTTATACTTTACACATCACTACTGTATTTTCAACAAAAAAAAATCAAAGATTTATTAAGATTACCTTAATATTATCCATTGCGTCTCTGGCGATATGCCTCGTACAAAAGGATCGATGCTGCCACGGAGGCATTCAGAGATTCCCACTTGCCTTCCATGGGAATTTTCACCTTCAGGGATGAAGCTTCGGCAGTCGCCTCCGTCAGTCCGTTGCCCTCATTTCCAATAAGAAAAGCCGTGCCTTTCGTGTAATCTTCTCTATCGTAAGTATGTTCTCCCTTAAGATGCGCTGCACAGGTGGCAATGCCTCTCTCCCTCAGAAGCCTAAGCACCGACTGCGTCTCCTCTTCCTTAAGGCAGACAAAGGGCATCCTGTAAATAGAGCCCATGGTAGAACGGATCGTCTTCGGATTAAAAATATCCACGCAGTTTGCAGTCATAATAATACCATCCGCTCCGGCTCCCTCCGCTGTCCTAAAAATCGTGCCCATATTTCCGGGGTCCTGCAGATTTTCCAGAAATACCAGAAGGGGATCCTCCTTTTTCAGAAGATTCTCCAGGCTGTACCGGGGCTGTTTCATCACACACAATACCCCCTGAGGTGTCATGGTGCTGCTGATTTTGTCAAAAACGCTGTTTTCCACCACATCCCAGGATATTCCTTCCAGTGCGGAACGATCCTCCATATTTTCATAAAAATGTTCTGACAGATACGCCTTCTGTACCTGAGCCTTATCTGCCTCATAAAACATACGGGGGCCTTCTACCAGAAAGACACCGTCCTCCCGGCGAAGCCGGGCTTTCTTTGCCAGCTGCTGCACATATTTCAGCTGTGGATTGCTGCTGCTCGTAATCATCGTTATCCCCTGTTTTCTCCAAGTTTCGTCAGTTCTTTGTTGTCTCCTACCACCACCAGGATCCATCCTGCCTGCATGGGTTCTTCAGGATCCAGATGGATGCGGGTCTTACCATTTTCAATCAGACCGATCACATTGACCCCATAATTTTTCCTCGGATTTACTTCCGCCAGAGAATGTCCGATCCAGGATGCGGGCGGTTTGATCTCTACAATACTGAAGTTGTCCGACAACGTGAAAAACTTGGTAAAATAGCCGGAACTGATACTTTTTGCCAGCAGCATTCCGCTCTCTCTTTCCGGAAATACGATCTGATCCGCGCCTACTTTTTTCAGGATCGTGGCATGAATATCACTCACCGCCTTGGCCACAATATACCCGGCCCCCGCTTCCTTCGCCATAATCGTAGCCAGAATACTGTCCTCCATATGACTGGACATACCGATCACGGCCACGTCTACATTTCCGATGCCAAGGGACTCACATACCCCTTTTTTCGTCACATCCGCCACCGCAGAATAGGTGACCACATCTGCCACCGCCTGCACTCTTTCTTCATTGCTGTCTACTGCCGTCACTTCATTACCGGACTCTGCCAGTCCCAGAGCAACGGCTGTTCCAAATCGGCCCAGGCCGATCACTGCATACTGTTTGCTCATACGATTTACCCTCTATCCTATCATTATCTTTTCTTCCGGGAAACGGATCTGTTTCTGCGCTGCATTCATCCGGACGGTAATTGCCATGGCCAGTGTCACCGGGCCAATACGTCCACAATACATAACCGCTATAATAATCATTTTGCCCGCTGTATTCAGCAACGGTGTAAGTCCCCTGGTCAGTCCCACAGTGCCCACCGCAGAGATCACCTCATACAGCACATCCATGGCACTGGCATCCGTCACCGCACTTAAAAGCACTGTGCCAGAAAAAGCAACGCTGAATCCCAGAGACAGAACGACCATGGCAGAGCGCACATCCGATGCTCTCAGTCTCCGGTTGTACAGCTCCGTGGCATCCCGACCTCTGAGATAAGCAATCATAGTCAGAAAGATCACTGCCATCGTCGTTGTCTTCATTCCTCCCGCCGTTCCCATGGGCGAACCTCCGATAAACATCAAAAGCAGGGAAATAAAAGCCGAAGAATCTGTAAAGTTCTCCTGGGGTATGGTCTGAAATCCTGCCGTTCTGGTGGTCACTGACTGAAACAGAGCTGCCATGATCTTATCCGGCACGGACAGATTGCCCAGTGTCTGTGGATTGTTCCAGTCAAAACAGGCGATCAGTACCGTGCCCGCCACGATCAGAAAAAGCGTTACCACCAGAGCCATTCTGGTATGAAGCGTCAGCTTCTGAAAAAAGCTTCTGGCACCTTTCTTTTTTCTCCAGGTATTTTTTACCGTGTTGATCAGATCAAACCAGACAAAAAATCCGATACCACCCACAATAATCAGAATCATAGTATTGATATTGATAAGCGGATTGGTCACATACGGAGCCAGACTGTCCTCCCCGAGGATATCCATACCTGCGTTACAGAAGCAGGAAACCGAATTAAACACCGCCCGGAAAAGGCCGGAGCCAAAGCCATACTCCGGGATAAACACAACGGCATAGGGAATCGTGCCCAATGCTTCCACCACAAGGGTACCGCCCACGATCTTTCGAATCACACCGATCAGGCCATCCATGGTATCCAGATTATAATTTTCCGCAATCAGACGCCGGGTGTGCATGGACAGCCGCCGTCCCAGAAGCAGCAAGGTAGCTGTAGCACAGG
>CALZMS010000020.1 GCA_945788595.1 uncultured Lachnospiraceae bacterium | reverse complement strand
CAATGGTCTGGGTATGGGTCTGACAACTATGGTCATCCTGACTATGTCCAATCTGATGATTTCCTTATTAAGAAAGGTGATCCCGGATGGTGTGCGTATGCCGGCCTATATTGTTATCGTTGCTTCCTTTGTAACCATTGTACAGTTCCTTCTGCAGGGATTTATCCCGTCGCTTTATTCTGCGCTGGGTATTTATATCCCGCTGATCGTAGTAAACTGTATCATTCTTGGCCGTGCAGAGGCTTATGCTTCCAAAAATAAAGTGATTCCGTCTATCTTTGATGGTATCGGCATGGGCCTTGGTTTCACCCTCGGTCTGACCTGTATTGGTATCGTCAGAGAGCTTCTCGGCGCAGGAAAGATTTTCGGTTTCACTGTGATGCCTTCCTTCTACACACCGATCACCATTTTTATTCTGGCTCCGGGTGCCTTCTTTGTGCTGGCTTTCCTGATCGCTTTCCAGAATAAATTCAAGATCGGCAGTGCAAGAAAGAATCAGGACGGCTCCACAGTCTGCTCCCGTACCAGCTGCATGAATTGCGGAAACCGTGTCTGCAGCGGTAGAGTGGCTGAGCAGAAGACCACAGGTAAGGAGGAAGAAGCATGAGAGAACTGATCATGATCGCCATCGGTGCAGCCTTCGTAAACAACGTGGTACTCAGCCAGTTTATGGGTCTGTGTCCCTTCCTTGGCGTTTCCAAAAAAATCGATACGGCGGCCGGTATGGGCGGCGCTGTTATCTTCGTTATCACGATTTCGTCCTTTGTGACCAGCGTGATCTACCGGTTCATTCTTGTTCCGGCTAATATTACGTATCTGCAGACCATCGTCTTTATTCTGGTCATCGCTGCCCTCGTACAGCTGGTGGAAATGTTCCTGAAAAAGACGATCCCGGCGCTGTATAAGAGTCTGGGTGTGTATCTGCCCCTGATCACCACAAACTGTGCCGTTCTGGGTGTGGCTCTGACCAATGTGCAGAATGATTATGGTATCCTTTCCAGTACCGTAGCAGGTATTGCTACAGCTGTGGGCTTTACTGTTTCCATCGTGATCATGGCCGGACTTCGTGAAAAGATCGAGTATAACGATATTCCGGAACCTTTTAAAGGTATGCCAATGGTACTGTTGACGGCAGGACTGATGTCCATCGCCTTTTTCGGATTTTCCGGTTTGATCTAGGAGGTGGCGAAAAAATGAGTACAGCAATTATTCTTGCGGCCGTGATGGTGGGCGGTACCGGTATTGTGATCGGTATCCTGCTGGGCCTGGCCGGTAAAGCTTTTCATGTAGAAACAGATCCAAGAGAAGTGGCTGTCCGTGAAGTATTGCCCGGCAACAACTGCGGCGGCTGCGGCTATCCCGGCTGTGACGGTCTGGCAGCAGCTATCGCCAAAGGAGAAGCTCCGGCAGACGGATGTCCTGTAGGCGGTGCGGCAGTAGCAGCAAAAGTCGGTGAGATCATGGGCGAAGCCGTTGGCAATAAGAGAAAAATGGTGGCTTTCGTACACTGCGGCGGCGACTGCGAGAAGTCCCGGATCCAGTATACCTACACCGGTATCGAGGACTGTGCCATGATGGCCTACGTGCCGAACGGCGGATCCAAGATCTGCAACAACGGCTGTCTTGGTTTTGGCAACTGTGTAAAGGCTTGTCCCTTCGATGCCATCCACGTAGTAAATGGCGTGGCCGTAGTCGATAAGGAAAAATGTAAATCCTGTAAGAAATGTATCGCTGCCTGTCCGCAGCACCTGATTTCCCTGGTGCCCTACGATGCCGTGCCCCACGTGGCCTGCAGCTGTACAGAAAAAGGAAAAGCGGTAATGGTACAGTGCGATGCCGGATGCATCAGCTGCAAAAAGTGCGAAAGAAACTGTCCTGTTGGCGCTATCAAGCTGGAGAACAACGTACCGCAGATTGACTACGACAAATGCATCAACTGCGGTAAATGCCGCGAGGCATGTCCGCGGAAGAGTCTGGTGTAAGGCTGAAGCTTGACTAAGTGGATGAGTTTGGACGTAATCTGTCAGCTAGATTATTGATCAGAGAATTTACTTGTCAGAGAATATAAGATATAAGAGGATGTAAGATGTCGGAGAAGGAGCCTGTTGGATGCAGGCTCCTTCTTCTGCCTGGGAATATACGTCGCTGGACGTATGGCCCTCTAACTCCCTGCAAACATCCAAACTCCCCTCCGTAAAGCCAAGAAAGTGGATGTAGCACCCAGAAGCCAGAAGAAAACATCCAAAAGTCATTACTAAAATGCCCGTCGCTGGACATACATCCCGCCAATCCCCTGCAAACATCCAATCCCAACCCCGCAAAGCCAAGAAAGTGGATGCAGTATCCAGAAGCTAGAAGAAAACATCCAAAAGCCATTAGTAAAATGTCCGCCACTGGACATACTGTTCGCCAATCTCCCGCAAACGTCCAACAATCATGCAGAAAATTTTTGAAAATCATAATTCTAAGTTGTTGATATAATATATTTATGTTATGATAAGTAATATTCTTGCCGTAACACATTTCTAAAAAATCATTTCTATCATTAAGGAGGAAGCTCATGTCCCTACAGGAACAAAAAATTCGAAAACAGCAAATTCAGTCACAAATCAGCAAACTAGAAAAGCAGCTCACACACTTTCCAAAAGGACATCTTATTTGCATTCAGAATGGAAAATATATTAAAATGCAGCATATTCTGGATGGAAAGCCAACCACCATTTCGACAAAGAATCGGGAATTTGCCAGCCAGCTAATGCAAAAGAAATATCTGGATGCCTGCCTTCAGGACTTAAACACTGAGAAAAAAGCTATTGATGCATATCTTAAGCAATATCAGAATTATTCAGCCAAAGTCGATCAACTTTTACAGAAGCCCGCCTATAAGAAAATGTTGAGTTCATCAATGAAACCTCTATCTCAGGAACTGTCGGACTGGGCAGAGGAGTCCTTTGAAACAAACCCATCACATTCAGATCAACTTCGCTATCCCTGCCTGTCTGGCCACGTTGTTCGTTCGAAGTCGGAAGTCCTCATTGATCAGACATTGTATTTTCACCAAATCCCTTTCCGTTATGAATGTCAGTTGAAGCTTGGAGAAGTGACTTTGTATCCAGATTTTACCATACGTCATCTTCATTCTGGAGAACTTTTTGTCTGGGAGCACTTTGGAAAAATAGATATCCCTTCCTATGCGCAAAATGCTTTCCAGAAAATGCAGCTTTATACAGCCTTTGGATATATTCCAACAATAAATCTGATTACTACATTTGAGACAAAAGATCATCCGCTTACCGCAAAAATAATAGAAAATGTCATACAGCAATATTTTTTGTGATTCTTATCAAAAAAATAGATATTCTATTTGTAAAAAATTGACAACATCTATAACCAATCTTCTAAAAGCCAAGAAAGTGGATGCAGCATCCAGAAGCCAGAAGAAAACATCCAGAAGCCATTACTAAAATGCTCGCCACTGGACATACTGTTTGCTAATCCCCTGGAAACATCCAAACTTTACCCCGCAAAGCCAAGAAAGTGGATGCAGCACCCAGAAGCTAGAAGAAAACATCCAAAAACCACTAGTAAAATGCCCGCCACTGGACATACATCCCGCCACTTCCCTGCAAACATCCAATCCCCACCCCGCAAAGCAAAAAAAGTGGATGTAACATCCAGAAGCCAGAAGAAAACATCCAAAAGCCACTACTAAAATGCTTGCCACGGGACATACGGTCCACTAATCCTCTGAGAATATCCAAGCTCCGAGAATTTCTTCCAGAGATTTTCGTCTCAAATCCCTTGCTATCCTTCAATGTATGGCATAAGATAAGCAAAGAAACATTCCGTAAAATCAACATAGAAAAGGATATTACAAATGACAATACAGAACTTAAAAGAAAAAGTCATCCAAGGCGAGCGGATCACACGGGACGAAGCCTTATTTCTCGCAGACCAGCCTCTGGAAGCTCTTTGCAGCGCTGCCGATGAAATAAGAAAACACTATTTTAAAGATGATTTCGATCTCTGCGCAGTCATCAACGTAAAAGGCGGTCAATGCTCAGAAAACTGTCGTTATTGCGCTCAGTCTACCTGCGCAAAAGTACCGGTGGAACACCACGCTATGATGGATGCCCAGACTCTGATCAGAGAAGCAGAAAAAAAGGATCTGCGAGGCATCCGCCATTATTGTCTTGTTTCCAATGGAAAACGAGTCAGTAACAAAGATATTGACCACATCTGCGAGGGCATCCGCAAGATATGCGAAAATACCAGTCTGACCGTCTGCACTTCCTTTGGGCTCTTGGGCGAAGCGCAATTCCTCAAATTAAAACAGGCTGGTGTAAAAAGAATCCACAACAACCTGGAAACATCCCGTCGGTATTTTCCGTCCCTTTGCACCAGCCATACCTACGACGAGAAAATAGAGACAATCCGTGCTGCCCGAAAAGCAGGTCTGGAAGTGTGCAGCGGAGGCATTATGGGCGTGGGAGAGACCATGGAAGACAGAATTGATATGGCTTTAACTCTGCAAAATCTGGATGTTCAATCCGTTCCCATCAATATGCTCGATCCCGTCCCCGGTACACCAATGGAGAATAATGTGGTTCTCACAAAAGACGAAGTACGCCGCATTGTGGCACTGTATCGCTTTCTCCTGCCAACACAGTACATCCGTCTGGCCGCCGGTCGCGACTACCTGGAAGACAGCGGATTCTCCTGTTTTTCGTCAGGGGCAAACGCAACGATCACCGGTGATATGCTGACCGTTAAAGGAATATCTATTGAAGAAGACATCCAGATCATCCGTGAAATGGGATATTGCCTATAAGAATTATGAGAACGCATAGACAATGTATGCCAGTGTCTTGCGTTCTTTTTATGTTAAAATTTGAATAAACCATTGGACATACAGCCTGAAAGACTTCTTAGAATGTCCAACATCCACCCCTCGAAGCCTTGCGATTGGATGTACATCCCGCAAGACTTCTTAGAACATCCAATATCCACCCATCAAAGTCAAAAAAGTGGATGCTACACCCACAAGCTAACAAAAACATCCAAAAGTCATTGCAATAAAGCTTGCCATTGGATGTACATCCCGCAAGACTTCTTAGAACCTCCAATATCAATCAAAGCCAAAAAGTGGATGCGACACCCACAAGCTAACAAAAACATCCAACCTACATTACAAAAAATCTTAAGCCTGGACATTATATGCAATACAATGCAGAGAGCATCCATTCTCTTTGAAAATCAAAGTCCCACACGACGATTTCTCTTCATTTTGTTTACTATCACATAGGATTCTTTTGTTCTCATTCCAACTATTGCCACCGTTGTTTTGCTCATATAAAATAGAAATAAACAAATAAAATTGTACATAATGTACATCAATACAAAGAACAAACTACAACAATTCCCCTCACACCCTAAACATTAATCTAAAATAGTGAGCAAAAACCAACAATACTTTTGAACAGTCACTTTAAAAATCGCCAGACCCAAAAAGAAAGGAGCTCCCCCATGGCTGCATTCGAAAAAATAAACTCCGGCATCCCCGACCTCGATAAAGCCTACAATTACATCCGACTCGGCGACAACGTAGTATGGCAGGTAGGCAGCCTTCAGGAATTCACCAGCCTGATGAACCCCTTCGTAGACCAGGCTATCAAAGACCACAGAAACATGATCTACGTTCGTTTCGCCGCCCATCCGCCCCTTTTGACACCCCGGGAGGGCCTGAAAATCGTCGAAATCCCTCTGTCTCATCGCTTCGAGACCTTCACCGTCACCATCCACAACCTGATCGAGCAGGAGGGAAAAGAAGCCTTCTACGTTTTCGACTGCCTGTCCGAGCTGCAGACCGCCTGGTCCACCGATCTGATGATGGGAAACTTCTTTAGGCTGACCTGCCCCTTCCTGTTTATCCTGGACACCGTCGCCTATTTCCCCATCATCCGCGGCAAACATTCCTTCGAGGCCATAGCCAAGATCCGTGATACTACCCAGCTGTTCTCTGATGTGTACTCCGATGAGAAATGCATCTACGTGCGCCCGTTAAAAGTCTGGAACCGCTACTCCGAGACCATGGCCATGCCCCATCGCTTTCTGC
The DNA here is from genome assembly GCA_945788595.1 of uncultured Lachnospiraceae bacterium. Taxonomy (GTDB): domain Bacteria; phylum Bacillota; class Clostridia; order Lachnospirales; family Lachnospiraceae; genus UBA11957. The sequence continues at coordinate 3,510 of CALZMS010000020.1, read as the reverse complement.
CGCAGACCGGAAGCTTCCAGCCACTGATGGACGGCGTAGACGTAAGTCACTTTTACCAGGCTATGAACCGTTCCCAGGCTCTGAGCCCCGACCAGAACATCGACAGCTGGGAGCGCTTCTTTTCCCTCACCATGCAGATGCGCCAGCAGGGCATGGACGTAACCGCCGCCTGTGACCGCATGTGCAATATCATGATGAGCCGTGATGAAAAAATGCGTGAGATGATCAAAGCCAATTTCACCCCGGAAGACTACTTTGAGGTAAAAAACAGGCAGATCGGCACAGGACTGATCGGCGGCAAAGCCTGCGGTATGCTGCTGGCCCGAAAAATCATCCAGAATTACTGTCCGGAGCTGTATGTCCACATGGAACCCCACGATTCCTTCTACATAGGTTCCGACGTATTCTACTCGTACATTGTATACAATGATTTCTGGGATATCCGCATCCGTCAGCGCACAAAAGAAGAATATTTCAGCCTGGCTCCCACCTTTGCGGACTGCCTGATGAAGGGCGAATTCTCTGGCACAGAAAAAGAAGCCTTCCGCCGCCTTCTGGACTATTACGGCTCCAATCCTATCATCGTCCGTTCCAGCAGCATCCTGGAAGACGGTTTTGGCAACGCCTTCGCCGGAAAATACGAATCCGTATTCTGTGCCAATACTGGCACTCCGGAGGAACGTCTGGCAGAATTCGAACAGGCCATTCGTATCGTTTATGCCAGCACCATGAGCCAGTCAGCTCTGGATTACCGTCTGCGCCGCGGTCTGGATCAGCGGGATGAACAGATGGCACTGCTGGTGCAGCGGGTATCCGGCTCTTTCTACGAAAACTTTTTCATGCCCTGCGCCGCCGGTGTGGGCTATTCTTACAGCCCGTACAAATTTGTGGAAGATATCGACCAGAATGCTGGCATGCTCCGTCTCGTCATGGGCCTGGGCACCGGCGCCGTAGACAGGACCACCGGTTCCTACCCGCGTCTGGTCAGTCTCGATAAACCCCGGCTGACAGCAGCCACAACCAGCAAAGACAAACATCAGTATTCCCAGCGAAAAGTGGACGTGATCAACACCATCTCCGGTCAGGTGGAACACTGGGATTTTGAAAAAGTGGCCGAAAAGATCCCCGTCTACCTGAAAAATCTCCTCCTGGAGCACGATTTTGACACCGAGCGTATGTTCCGCGAGCGGGGGCAGCGAAAGGACATCTGTTTCGTTTCCTGCGAAGGTCTGGTGAGAAAAGAAGAACTTATGTACATGATGCAGGGTATCCTGTTGAAAATCCAGGAAATCTACGATTATCCTGTGGATATTGAATACACCATCAATATCTCCAAAAGCGGAGAATTTGTAGTCAATTTGCTTCAGTGCCGACCGCTGCAGGTGGCCAACGACCAGGGCAGTGTAGAGCTACCCGCTGCATACGATCCTGCAAAAGTACTGCTTTCCTGTAAAGGCGCGTCCATGGGCCTGTCATCCATACTGCACCTGGATTATGTATTGTATGTGGATCCCGTGGCTTACTATCAGCTGCCCTATAAAGACAAATTTAAAGTCTCTCAGGCTATTCACACTATCAACTGGGCGCTTCGCGGACAGGAAAAAACCATGCTTTTGCTGGTGCCAGGCAGGATAGGTACCTCCTCACCGGAGCTTGGCGTACCCACCGCCTTCGCTGACATCAGCGAGTTCTCCATGATCTGCGAGATTTCGGAAACAAAAGCTGGATATATGCCGGAGCTGTCCTACGGAAGCCACATCTTCCAGGATCTGGTGGAGGCAGGAATTCTCTACACCGCCATCTTTGGCAACGAGACCACCAGAATCTGGCAGCCCGAGCTTTTAAAAAACTTCCCGGACAAAAAAGAAACTTTCTGTCAGCCAGACCCGGCAACAGCAGAAGTCCTGTCCTTCTACGAAGTCAGCGACGCAGAGATGACCGTATATCACGATATTACTTCAAAAGAAGTTCTCATCCACTATTGCGAATGATTCCTGAATAGTGTATAGTACTCTTATCATCAAATTTACAAGGAGGCATGCAATTATGACAAAATATGTATGCGAAACATGTGGCTACGTTTATGATCCCGAAGTAGGTGATCCGGATAACGGCATCGAGCCGGGAACAGCATTCGAAGATCTGCCGGAAGATTGGGAATGCCCGCTGTGTGGTGTTGGTAAAGAAGATTTTGCACCGGAAGAATAATTGAATACGGAGAAAAAGGACGAATGAGCTGTTGGAATATGGGCATTCGTCTTTTTTTACCATGCATCTGATTTCTATTTCTGCCTTTAGTTTGCATTTATAGCAGCCTATGTTGTGAAAGTGCGTTAATACAGGATCCGGGAGAATATTTTAACGCGATCCAAAACTCAGAAAGCGGGTTGACCGGATGCCGCAAAAATGCATACAAATATAGTGAAAAGCAGGCATTACCGGGCGCTTTGGAAAAAAGAATGGCATAACGGTGGGATATGTGCTATGATTAGACAGATTCTTGAAGAAATACGAAATATCAGGGAGTGTATATAATATGTGTGGAATAGTAGGTTTTACAGGAGAACAGCAGGCGGCGCCGATTTTGCTGGACGGCCTGTCAAAGCTTGAATACAGAGGATATGATTCTGCCGGACTGGCTGTGCGGGATCAGGATAAAGATACAGAGATCGTGAAAGCCAAGGGCCGGTTGAAGGTATTGATGGAAAAGACCAATGACGGTAAAGCATTGGTGGGTACCTGTGGTATCGGGCATACCCGCTGGGCGACCCATGGAGAACCGTCTGAGGTGAATGCGCACCCGCATATGTCGGATGACGGCACTGTTGTCGGTGTTCACAATGGTATTATCGAAAATTACCAGGAACTGAAGGAAAAGCTGATTCGCAGCGGATACACCTTCTATTCTTCTACTGACACAGAGGTGGCGGTAAAGCTTGTGGATTATTATTACAAAAAATATGAACATACACCGGTCAGTGCGATCAACCATGCCATTGTGCGTATCCGCGGTTCCTATGCGCTGGCCCTGATGTTTAAGGATCATCCGGGGGAGATCTATGCGGCCAGAAAAGACAGTCCTATGATTCTTGGTATTGCTGAGGGTGAGACATATCTGGCTTCGGATGTTCCGGCGATCCTGAAATATACAAGAAATGTATATTATATCGGCAATATGGAGATGGCCTGTCTGAAAAAGGGCGAGATCACTTTTTATAATCTGGATGGCGATGAAATTGAAAAGGAGTGTGTGGAGATCAAATGGGATGCTCAGGCAGCAGAAAAAGCCGGATATGAGCACTTTATGATGAAAGAAATCCATGAACAGCCCAGAGCTGTGGCGGACACACTGCATTCTGTGAAAAAGGAAGATGTGCTGGATCTTTCGGATGTGGGCCTTTCGGATGAGGAAATCCGTGAGATTTCGCAGATCTATATTGTGGCCTGCGGTTCGGCCTATCATGTGGGCGTGGCGGCACAGTACGTGATGGAAGATCTGGCCAAGATTCC
>CALZMS010000019.1 GCA_945788595.1 uncultured Lachnospiraceae bacterium | reverse complement strand
GCATCGACATAGTCTTCGTGGCGGTACATCATTGTTGTGTTCAGATCCAGCTCGGAATCGTTGAGTTTTGCGAGGTCAACATTTGCCATTTTTGCAAAGACTGCCACGAGGATGATTGTGCTTCCTTTGCGGGCATTCTGGATGGCCTGATTCATGGTGATATCGTTTCCGGCGCAGTCATAGATGACATCGGCTTTGTCAGGGCCGAAAGCATCCACGAGTGCAGTGCCAAAATCTGTGTCTTTGGTATTTACAGCATAGTCAACGCCGAGACTTTTGGCCAGAGACAGACGGTAATCGGAAATATCTGTGATCATGACTTCGCGGGCCCCGGCGGCACGAACAGCCTGAGCCAGTAGGATTCCGATTGGTCCACAGCCCAGGATGCATACTTTAGCACCTTCGATACCGGAAAAACGTTTGGCAGCATGTACAGTAACGGCGAGAGGTTCGATCATAGCCCCCTCACTGTATGTCATGGTTTCGGGGATGGGGGTTACTTTTGAAGCATCTACAGCAAAATATTCACTGGCTGTTCCGGTCGTCTGGAAGCCCATGACTTTCAGATGTTCACAGAGGTTGTATTTGCCGTGCAGACACGGATAACAGCGGCCGCAGAAAACCTGTGGTTCAATGGTGACTTTCTGGCCGACAGTGAAGTCAGACACGTACTGACCCAGCTGTACAATTTCACCAGATACTTCGTGACCCTGTGTGACAGGATATTTAGTGTAGGGATGTTTGCCGTGGTACACATGGATATCGCTGCCACAGATCGCATCTATGAAAGAAATTGCAAAGACAGCCGAAGGTTATGGTGTTACCTACTGTGTAGAGGTTGTTAATCGCTTTGAGGGCTGCGTTTTAAATACGGCAAAAGAGGCTGTTGACTATGTAAAAAAGGTGGATGCACCAAATGTTGGCATTCTGCTGGACACATACCATATGAATATCGAAGAGGACAGCTTCACAGAAGCTATCCATACAGCAGCACCATATCTGAAAGGTATGCATTTTGGCGATAATAACCGCCGTTGCCCGGGTTCCGGACACATCAATTTTGATGAGATCGTAGGTGCATTGGCAGATATCGGCTACAAAGAGCAAATCGTCACAGAACTGTTCGTACAGGCCGGCGGTGAAGTGGCTAGAGATTGCTTCGTGTGGAGAAATCTGGAAGATGATGTTTCCGAAGCAAGTCTTGACCAGAAGGCCAGAGATCTTCTGACATATGAGCGAGACCTTCTGAATAGACATAATATGGCTTGATCTTTTCCAAAAGTTTTTCCTAATACATGACAGGGCCATCGCAGCGACACTTGCAATGGCCTTGTTTGCATATGGAAGACCAGAGGATTGTACTTCTGTCAGATTTGATTTTAAAAGGAGATGTGTTTTTTGGGCCACAGCGATTTTTGCTGTTGTCACGGACTATAGTGATTTATTCTTTTCCTTTGTTTGTTTTCTGAAATGTTCTCATTTTTATTTTGGTTATGAATTAATAACTTCCCACACCTCTAAGGTGTGCGTAACCTTGCTACGACTTTTATTTTCGTGGCAAGGTGTAAATCCCATTTTGGGTATGGGAAGTTTTATTCAATATTCTGTATTTGGGCGGCAATTCGGGTTCTTTTGCCGGAGAACGTAATGTCAAATTTGATGATTGATGCAACTTTCATTGCCTGCAGATCAGCGCTGTATGTGCGGTCGTTGATCTGCTGCAGGGCTGCGTTGGCGAGCGTTTCAAGTTGTGTTTCGGAGCGGTCTTTTCCGGCTTTCAGTTCAATGAGGATGCCGGGCAGACGCTTGTTCAGCGGAAGCATTTGGATATCAAAACGTCCTTCGCCGGATTCTCGGTTGGAGGTGATGCGATAGCTGTTATCCATTACAGCACACATACCTAAGATCAGGCCGTGGTAGAAAGTCTCGTCAGCGGCATCGTGGAAGCTGATGGTCTGCAGCAGGAAGTTTTCCAGGGCTATCTGCAGTGCGTCAATATCCATTTTGTAGAGGGCTTCCTGGACTGCGATTGCGGCAGAGCGGGGGATAATGTCTTCAAGTTGAGACAGGATCTCTTTGCTGTAAACGAAGGAAATCTCTTTGTTTGGCAGAGCAACCTCACACATGTAATCTTCACCATAGGGCTGGTCACAGTTTACCACTTTCAGGTAGCCTGCCACCAGCAGAAAGCTGTAAACGGAGGAAGGATCCTTCTGAATCTGGGGATAAATGACGCCGGTGTCAATGTGGGTAACAAAGGAATCGCCCTTCATTAACCGTTCCAACCGTTCCATAATGTCCGGTGTGGCAGAGGCAAGAACTTCGCTGATGATATCGTTGCTGCCAGTGGATTGCCAGAAGGCTTTGGGGCGGCAGTTGTTGTTGAAATATCCAATCACAGACCAGGGATTAAAAATATCGGTATTTCCGAAACGGTAACCGTCATACCAGTCACAGAGCTCCTGATATTTGTCAGATGCGTTGTAGTATTCTGCCATCTTTCGCACTTCATCTGAGGTAAATCCGAAATATTCGCTGTAGCGTTCGTCCAGGATGGAGTTGATTTTCAGGTTGTTCAGGCCACTGAAAATACTTTCTTTGGCAACCCGCAGTATGCCGGTCAGGAAACCGTAGCTTAAATGCGGATTGTCTTTCAGACCACCGGAGAACAGGTTGCGCATAAAACCAATGACGGTATCATAGAAACCTTTTGCATGCCCCTGCTGGATGGGAGTATCATATTCATCAATAATGATAATCGGAGCCTTCCCATGATGAGTGGCAAGCATCTTCGATAGCCTCTCAAGTGCTGATGTAAGCGCCACCTCATTTGCTGTACCGTCAAGAATCTTTGCAAAATATTCTTTCTCGTACTCTGAAAGTTTATCACTTTTTACTAACTCCTGATGTCTCCCATATTCTTCCTGAAGAAGTGCCTTAATCTTTTCCAGCGTTGCTTCCCAGGTATCAAACTTCACATCTTTGAAAGTGAGAAATATAACCGGATACTTTCCCTGATGAGAACGATATTCCTCACCACATTTCCAGATGGCCTTATCCGTAAAATACCTGGATGTATCGGTATTTGCACGCTCAAAAAATACTCGGAGCATATCCATGTTTAATGTCTTGCCAAAACGTCTGGGACGGGTGAACAGAGATACTTTGGGACGTTCGTCCAGAAACTCTTTGATCATCAGTGTCTTGTCTACATAGTAGTAGTTTGTACAGGCATCCCGGTAACTCGACACGCCGATGGGAAGAGGCTTGCGTACAGACGGCGTTGCCGGGCATGCAGTACTCTGGCGGCAGCGCTTATCCAGCGGCTTTTGCGCGTTATCCGGAATGAACCACTGTCTGCCTTCTTTATATGCGCCGGGGATACGCCCGGCTTTGCAAAATTCGTTGACCCGCCGCTCAGTAATACCCCAGGCGGCAGCTGTTTCTTTGATTGTCATATTGGAGCACCTCCATGATGGTTCTTTAAGAATATTATATTTGCTATTCCGAATAAAAACAACTGTATTGTTCCAAAAAAGAGAGGTATTATTCGGAATGATTGCGGTTAGAGGTAACTGGCGGATGGCGGTGCGCAAAAACGGGTCGGTATAGTGAGAAAATTGATTTTATGTTTCTTTAACATTTATTGTGGGAATACTGTGCTACAATAGGGAAACAAAAAATCAATAGAAGGAGGTCGCAGAATGTTTTATTATGACTGGACCTATAGTCTGATTCTGATTGCTATGGTGATTTCTCTGGTGGTGCAGGGGAGGATGCAGAGTACGTTTTCGCGGTATAGTCGAGTGGCGAATGGCCGGGGACTGACGGGGCGTGAGGCGGCGCGGATTCTTCTGGATCGGCAGGGATTGTATGATGTGCAGGTGGTGTCGGTTTCGGGACATTTGACGGATCATTATGATCCGCGGAGCCGGACGGTGCGTCTTTCGAGGGATGTGTATAACAGTAATTCTCTGGCGGCTCTTGGGGTGGCTGCCCATGAATGTGGTCATGCTGTGCAGGATGCCCACGGGTATGTGCCGTTGAAGATAAGGGGAGCTCTGGTTCCGGTGGCTAATTTGGGTTCCCAGCTTTCCTGGCCGTTGTTTCTGGCGGGACTGATCTTTTCGTATCGCCCGCTTCTGACGGCGGGAATTGTGCTGTTTTGCGGCGCTTTGCTGTTTCAGCTGGTGACGCTTCCGGTGGAGCTGAATGCTTCACGCAGAGCCTTGCGGGCGATGTCGGAGAATGGGATGCTGTATGAGGATGAGATCAGGGGAAGCAGGAAAGTGCTTCGGGCTGCGGCCATGACGTATGTGGCGGCGGTGATCACTTCGCTGCTGCAGCTGCTGAGACTTTTGATCTTGTCGAATAACAGGAGACGGGATTGAGTCAGGATGGACGGCGCCGAACGGTTTGTTAAAATCGTTCGGCCGAGACAAATCGGTATTTGGCAACGACAATAATTAAAATGGAGGAATTACAATGCGGTTGGATGGATATGGCTTATTTGTTTAAGATATGGCAAAAATGATTCGTTTTTATCGAGATGTATTAGGGGTTGAAATTCAAAGAAGATGAAAACACTGACAATGTCTATTTATTAAAAGATGGAACTCTCTTTTTGCTTTATGGGAGAAACAACTTTGAAAAGCTCACAAGCAAAAAGTATGAGTATCTTAAGGGAGTAAATGCACACTCTGAAATGGCGTTATATGTTGACACATATGAAGAAGTTGACTTGCAATATAAAAATGCGATTGCCTACGGTGCAGCTTCTTTATTAGAGCCAATTACCGAGCCCTGGGGACAAAGGACTTGCTTTATTGCTGATCCAGAAGGCAATGTCATTGAGATTGGTTCTTGGAATAAACCATATGAAGAAAAAGATCTATAAGATCGACAACTTTCAGTTTCATCCAACATAAGGAAACAGCGAGTTGCTTGGAAAAAGTTTTATTCCGTTTTATAATACCGTTGGAGGTGAAAGTTATATGGAAACAAAAGATATTATATTAGAACTTAGAAATAAAGCAGGTTTATCTCAGGATGAACTTGCAGAAAAAGTATTTGTAACTCGTCAAGCTGTATCAAGATGGGAAACGGGGGAAACAACACCTAATACGGATACTTTGAAATTGTTATCGAAGTTGTTTGATGTTTCGATTAATACACTTTTGGGTTCGCCAAGAGAATTGATTTGTCAGTGTTGTGGTATGCCGTTAAAAGATGATGATATTATTGGCAGAGATGCTGATGGTAGCCCAAATGAAGATTATTGTAAATGGTGCTATGCTGATGGAACATATACATACAGCAATATGGATGATTTGATTAATGTTTGTGTTGGACATATGGTTACTGAGGAGTTTTCAGAAGAACAAGCCAGAGAATATATGAAACAATTGCTTCCCAAACTGGATTACTGGAAAAGATATGAAGAACTTAGTGATGATGGACAGTTTGAGGCATTTAAACAACAATTGATAAATGAGATAAATGAACTATCTATTGAGGGGATGCCTAAACTGGAAAAACTAAATGCTTTAGTTGGCAAATATGTAAATCTCGAATATCCTCTTCCCAACGGTAAGATGGTAAAATTTTTAGATGACAAGACAACATATCTAGGTAATCAGTTGGAATCAGAAATTGTAGATGGACGATGCTTCGGGATTCTGGCAAACATGGATTTTATTATGATATGTACCTATGAATCTGATGGAAAGAATCCAGAATTATTGGTTTATAAGAAGAGATAAATTCAGTTTGTCGGCACAACGGATTGTTTTAAGAAACAAACCGATGGAACACTTTTTCAGGCAGACTATACGAATCAGGAAAATCTGCTTACATGGCTGTTGGCTTTTCGAGATAAGGTAGAATTACTGGAACCGAAAGAACTGAGAGAAGAACGGAGGCATAGTATTGACAGTTAAGAAGGAATAGACGGTGTGGACTATAGCGATAAGGACATCTTTCAATGGCTGTCTGTGATCCGTCTGCCTGATTTTATAACGAGAAAGGATTTTGACTGGGCTGTAAAACGGCAGGTGAAAAGAAAAAGTTAGATTGTTCCGTAGCAGAATTCCTGACGATTGAGGAAGGACTTTGCGTGCAGATTATGTATCATGGATCTTTTGATTCGGAGCCTGCTACCATTAAGGTAATGGACGATTATATGAATGCGCATGGATATGAAGATGATTTTAACAATCAGTGGAAACATCATGAAATCTATATGTCCGATGCAAGGTGTGTTGCCCCGGAAAAAGGGAAAACTGTCATTAGGCATCCAATAAGAAAAGTGTAAAGGGAAACTACTGAAGAAGAAAAAGAAGCACAGTTGTGGAATATTTGCCAACTGTGCTTCTTTCTATGAGTTTGCTTATGCTGAAAAAGAAGGGGCTTGTGGAACAATTTACTATATACACAAGAAATGGTCATCAATTATTACAAAAACACACCCCGTATAAAAATCTCCAGCCCGATCACGATCAGAATACAGCCGCCCAGAATCTGAGACTTCCCGGCCAGCCGAGTTCCAAAGGTCTTACCAATGCAGCAGCCCGCCACACAGATTATAAAAGTAACGACGGCAATGATCAGTGAACAGACAAAAGCCATCAAAAGATCATACTCCACGATGGTGAATCCCACAGACAGCGCGTCGATGGAGGTAGCAATACCCTGGATCATCAGCCCCACAAAACTGACGCGGGACGCTCCGCATTCTTCGCTTTCGGGGTGAATACCGTCCATAAGCATCTTGCCGCCGATATAAAGCAGAAGAATAAGCGCGATCCAGGGGATAAATTTTTCAAAAGCATGGAAAAGCTGCGCGATCGTGTGTATACAGAACCATCCGATCATGGGCATGATAAACTGAAAACCGGCAAAAACACCAGCGATCGTAGCCATTCGCCTTCCCCGCATGCAGGGCTCATTCAGGCCGTTGGCCATGGATACGGAAAAGGCGTCCATAGCCAGCCCAACGCCTAAAAGGATACTGTTAAAAAAGAACATCAGATTCCAGGTCATACATTTTTCCTCCGTGAAATAAAAAATATAATGGAAAGGTATCTGTGAAGATATTCCGCAGATACAAAGAAAGAGACCCATGTATGGCATAAAAAAACACCGGAAAATACCGGAATTTAACCATACATGAGTCTCGCAATTTAAAACAAGCCAGACCGGATGGTCAGTATGTTGACTTGTTACGTTTCTTACGCTTGCTACTCCCTCATGGAGAACTTTGATTGCAAGCCTACCATATGGTGGAGAAATTGTCAAGATAGGACTATGTTTAAGATGGAATTCTGTGGTAGAATAAGGTTGCTTGTCAGAAAGGAACAACGCATCTGCAGATGCGTTCGTAAAAATCTGATGCAAAGGTATGTATAGACCATCGCTGGTGTTCTTGGAGTTTTGTAAGGTATCTGTGAATGTACAGCGCGGGTACATATAGAAAGACTATCATTATATAAAGGAGAGGAATATATCATGGAAAAAGCAAAAGTATATTTTACCGACTTTAAAGCTACCGGCAGAGAGAATCTTCTGCAGAAGCTGCATCGTCTGATGAAGCAGGCGGGCTTTGAGACCATTGATTTTGAAAATAAGTTTACAGCGATCAAGATCCATTTTGGCGAATACGGCAATCTGGCCTTTCTTCGTCCTAATTATGCCAGAGTCGTGGCAGATTATGTAAAGGATCTGGGCGGCAAGCCCTTCCTGACGGACTGCAATACGCTGTATGCGGGCAGCCGTAAAAATGCTCTGGATCATCTGGAAACCGCCTATGTGAATGGATTTTCTCCGTATCAGACCGGCTGTCATGTGCTGATTGCCGATGGTCTGAAGGGTACGGACGAGACTCTGGTGCCCATTGACGGGGAATATGTGAAAGAGGCAAAGATCGGTTCCGCTATTATGGATGCGGATGTGTTTATTTCCCTGACCCATTTTAAGGGCCATGAGATGACAGGCTTTGGCGGTGCTCTCAAAAATATCGGTATGGGCTGTGGCTCCCGGGCCGGAAAAATGGAGCAGCACCGGGAAGGAAAACCGCAGGTAAATGAAGAACTTTGCGTAGGCTGCGGCTCCTGTAAGAAGATTTGTGCCCATGACGCACCGCTGATCAAAGACAGAAAAGCCACCATCGATCATGATAAATGTGTGGGCTGCGGCCGCTGTCTGGCAGTATGTCCCAAGGATGCCATCGATGCCGAGGACAACAGAAGCATTGAGATGCTCAATTACAAGATGACAGAGTACGCCTGGGCTGTCTGCAAGGACCGTCCTTGCTTCCATATTTCTCTGATCTGCGACGTATCGCCGAACTGTGACTGTCATGCGGAAAACGATATTCCGATCATCCCCAACGTGGGTATGCTGGCTTCTTTTGATCCGGTGGCACTGGACAAGGCCTGTGCGGATCTGTGCAATGAGATGCAGCCGGTGGAAAAGAGTATTCTGGCAGAAAACCTGAAAACTCATGAGCGCCACGAGGGAGACGACCATTTTCATATGACCCATCCAGATACGGAATGGCGTGTGGGTATCGCCCATGCTGTGAAGATCGGCCTGGGTACGGACCAGTATGAGCTGATCCGCATCTGATAAAATATAAAAGGAAGACGACGGAATGAGACTTAGAAATATTAAAGGAGCCCGGGAAGCTATCGAGGCGAGCCCTTATGTGATCCTGGATCCGGAAAATTATAAAGGCCGCTGGCAGGAGGTTTTTGCCAATGACCACCCGCTGCGGCTGGAAGTGGGTATGGGAAAGGGCCAGTTTATCATGGAACAGGCCCGCCGTCACCCGGATGTGAATTTTATCGGTATCGAGATGTACTCCAGTGTACTGATCCGTGCGCTGCAGAAGATGGAAGAGGAGGGACTGCCGAATCTTAAGTTCTTAAGGATCGACGCCCGTACGCTGCCGGAATGCTTCGGCCCGGGGGAAGTGGACAGAATTTATCTGAACTTTTCCGATCCCTGGCCAAAAGACCGCCACGCCAAGCGCCGCCTGACCTCCCGCCAGTTTCTGGCACGCTACGATCAGGTGCTGAAAGGTGACGGTATCATTGAATTTAAGACAGATAATCGCCCGCTCTTTGACTTCTCTCTGGAGGAAGCAAAGGAGGCAAATTGGCACATAGAGCTGTGCACCTATGATCTGCATCATGAGGAAGAACTGATGCAGGATAACATTATGACCGAGTATGAGGCCCGTTTTTCCGCCCAGGGAAATCCTATCCATAAGATGGTGATCAGCCGCTGACGGACAAAAAGCATATACCGCGAATATGCTAACAGTAAGAAAAAGGCGGAGTATGAGCCATGCGGCGTAAGCAGAAATGCCGGCTGTACGGTTGTCTGTGTAAACATGACCGTCTGGATCGCCAGCTATTGCTCCTGTACAGGCAGCTTTGCAGGCTGAAAAAATGTGTTTGCAAAACCTGTGACAAGGATGAAAAACGCGACGGGAAAAAGAACGAAAAAAAGCATAGTTGACGGATTTGTGCAAAAAATTTAAAAAATTTTAAATTAGGGGTTGATTTTTCAACCCCTATGTAGTATAGTACTACTTGCGTTGAAATACTTCATATCGCATGCGCCTTTAGCTCAGCTGGTAGAGCAGTAGACTCTTAATCTATTTGTCCAGGGTTCGAATCCCTGAAGGCGCAGTAAAGCACTGTTTTCGAAAATGAGTTTCGGGGATGGTGTTTTTTGTATGTAAAATATGTAAGGAATTTATCCATCAATAAAGGCACTGCTGCGAGAGGGCTGCTCTCCGGTATAT
>CALZMS010000018.1 GCA_945788595.1 uncultured Lachnospiraceae bacterium | reverse complement strand
GAATTATGAAGATGAGGTTCTGCGGGAATTCGGTAAAAAAGCTCCATCCGGTGTGCTGTATTTTTCCAGCAGAAGAAGTCTTGCGGAAGGTATTTATCTGGAAAATGATGAGATCATTCTTCGGTGCAAAGGGGAAGAAATCCGTGTACTTAACGTTCAGGAACAGAATCTTCTCGGACTGCATAATTATGAAAATATCATGGCTGCTGTGGCAATGGCCTATTGCGCCGGCGTGCCGGTGGAAAGTATTCGCCGTTCGGTAAAAAACTTCCATGCGGTAGAGCACCGGATCGAATTTGTTACGGAAATCAATGGTGTGGCTTACTATAACGATTCCAAGGGGACAAATCCGGATGCAGCTATTAAGGGTATTCAGGCAATGAATCGTCCCACTCTTCTGATCGGAGGAGGATATGATAAAGAATCCAGTTTTGAGGAATGGATCCGCGCTTTTGACGGCAAGGTGCGTTATCTGGTGCTGATTGGCCAGACAAAAGAAAAAATCGCTGCAGCTGCCAGATCCTGTGGATTTACAGATATTATCATGGAAGAAAATTTGGAAGATGCCGTGGCTACCTGCGCCAGACTGGCCAGACCTGGTGATGCGGTACTTCTTTCCCCTGCCTGCGCAAGCTGGGGACAGTTCCCGAATTATGAGGTTAGAGGGAAGATGTTTAAGGAATACGTGCATCGTATGGCCTGACGAAAGTTCTTGATCTCCTTTGCCGGGCATATATTTGTGACAGTAAAAGAGATCGGGGATACGTATGCGGCGTTTTTGGATACGCGGCCAGCATCCGGATCGTCTGCTGACTGTGGTCATTTTGCTTTTGACTGTTCTGGGCATGGTGTACCTGTACAGCACAGGCGAATATTATGGAACGGCAAGATTTCATGATCCGACATATTATGTGAAAAAACAGCTTATAGCTGTCAGCCTCGGACTGGCGGTGATGTACGGTGTATCCTGTATGGAGTATACCTGGATCACCCGCCGTGCGGGGCTGTTTTATTTTGTTTCTCTGCTTTTGTCTGCTGCAGTACTGGTAGTGGGAAAAGAATATAACGGTTCGAAAAGATGGCTGGCTCTCGGCCCCCTGTCCTTTCAGCCGGCAGAATTTGCCAAGGCAGCGGTGATCATTTTGCTGGCTTCTGTGATCAGTAAAAGAACTGCAGAATCAGCCGGTTTTTTCTTTGCTGTAAAGATCTTTTTGCTGATTCTTCCTTCCGTTGCTCTTGTAGGAACGAATAATCTGAGTACTGCAGTCATCATTTTAGGCATCGCAGCCTGTCTGATCTTTATGGCAAATCCGAAATATCTTCAGTTCGCAGGATTGGGAGCGGCAGCGATTGTAATGGCCGGAATTTTTCTGGCTATGGAAAGTTACCGTCTGGAACGGATCGCTGTCTGGCTGGATCCTGAAAATTACGACAAAGGGTTTCAGACTATACAGGGATTGTATGCCATTGGCAGCGGAGGGCTGTTTGGCTTAGGACTGGGGGCGGGACGCCAGAAGCTTGGATTTGTGCCTGAAGCCCAGAATGATATGATCTTTTCAATCATCTGTGAAGAAACGGGACTGGTGGGAGCAGTGTTTTTGCTGGGACTATTTGCGGTTTTGATTTTCAGGCTGTACACGTTGTCTGTGCGGGCCAGAGATCTGGAAGGAAGTCTTCTTCTGGCGGGAATCATGACACATATTGCCCTGCAGGTCATTCTGAATGTGGCTGTGGTGACAAATTCGATTCCAAACACAGGGATAACGCTGCCGTTTATCAGTTACGGTGGGACATCGATCGTTTTTTTGCATGGAGAACTGGGCGTTGCACTGGCTGTAAGCCGTCAGATTCCGCACCGCACAGAAAGTGTTCTGGCGGCATATACTGGATATGAGTAAAAATCCGGGGCAGAGATTTGGGCAGAATCTGTGTACAGGGCAAAAGAGAACTTCAGGGAGAAGTTGTGGTTCAGGGATCCAAAAATGCTGCGCTGCCCATCATGGCAGCGGCCCTTTTACATAATGGCTGTACAATATTGCATGGTTGTCCGAAAATAGCGGATGTGTTTGTTATGGAACAGATTTTGCAAAAACTGGGTGTTACTACACATTGGGAAGGCCATTCCTTGTTTTTGGATTGCCATCAGGTATGTGGATGCAGTATTTCTTCTTCTGAGACAGAAAAAATGAGAGCATCTGTTTTGCTCGCGGGGAGCCTTCTTGGGCGGGAAAAATGTGTGTGTATGGGGTATCCGGGGGGCTGTGTGATCGGTCGCCGGCCGATTGATCTTCATCTGGAAGTATTTGCCCGTATGGGAGCCGATATACAGGAGGATGGGGATTGCTTGAGGGTCACGGCAGACAGACTGCAGGGGATCCGTCACCGGTTTCCGAAGGTATCTGTGGGAGCAACGGAAAATGCTGTCCTTGCGGCTGTGGGGGGAGAGGGTTGGACCATACTGGAGAATACTGCCCGGGAGCCGGAAGTGACAGCACTTTGCAGCTTCCTGAAAAAAATGGGTGTGAGAATAGAAGATAATGGCAGGGGAACACTTTGCATTCTGGGCGGCTGTATTCTTTCGGATGTGGAATATGTTATTCCTCCGGACAGAATCGTGGCGGGAACTCTTTTGCTGGCTGGTGCTGCAGTACGCGGAAAGATCACTCTTTTTAAGGCACCCGTACAGCAGCTTGACAGTCTGCTGACCCTTTATCAGAAAATGGGTGGACAATATTTGGTCAGTGGTGGTACACTGGAAACTGACAGTCGCGGCGTCAGGAATGCTTTGCCCCTGACAGAGACCGGAGTTTATCCGGGATTCCCTACAGATATGCAGCCCCTGTTGATGGCTGTGTGCTGTACATTGCAGGGGGAAAGCAGGATTCGGGAAAAAGTATTCGAAAATCGATTCCGTGTGGCAAAACCTCTGAAAGAGATGGGTGCAAAGATCAGGATCAGAGGTGCATATGCAAAAATACAAGGTCCGGCAGTGTTGAAAGGCTGTCCGGTGGAAGCAATGGATCTGAGAGCAGGTGCAGCTCTCGTAATTGCGGCCCTTTGTGCGGCAGGCGAGACGATTATAGAGTCCTGTGAATACATTGAACGGGGCTATGAAACACTGTATCAGGATATCAACCTGCTGGGCGGCAGGATCAGAAAAGAGAATGATAGTATAGATGAAACAGAAACTACAGGAATACCTGCAAAAAATAAAAAAGAAATTACAGGATAGTCTGCAAATAATCAGACAGAAACTACAGGATAGTCTGCTAAAAATCAAACAATGGCTTGGAAATCAGAAACTGAAAAGTATGCCCCGGTTCAGTCCGAAGCTGGCGGCAGGAATTGGAATTTTTCTGGCAGTATTTGTCGCTGTGCTGTGGTTTTTTGTCCATTTTTCTGTACATGAAGTTATTGTGCTCGGCAATATTCATTATACAAAAGAAGAAATTACAGATACGGTACAGAGGGGACTTTTTGGGAACAACACCCTGATTGTGAGCCGTACGCATAAAAGTTTTTCACCGGATACACTTGATCTTGTAGACGAAATCGAAGTGGAGATGAAAGATGAGCATACGCTCCAGATCACAGTACAGGAACGGCAGCTGATCGGCTACGTGCAGTATCTGGACTGTAATCTGTATTTTGACAGTGAAGGACGTGTCATGAACAGCGTGGTGCGGGTCGAAAAAGATGAAGAAGAACAGCAGGTACTGACAGCAGAGGCTGTGGGAAAGACAGCTACATCTTATGTGGCTGCGATGAAAGAAGCCCCGGAAATCTGCGGACTTGATTTCCCCTGGGCACGACTGCATGAGGTCCTCCCGATAGAGGATACTTCCGTATTTAATACGATTCTGGGTATCAGCCGTATGATTAATAAATACAGTATTTTCCCAGACACTGTGGAATTTGATGAGGAAATGAATATTTCTCTGCTATACGGTGAGCTCACTGTGAATCTGGGGACGGATCAGCTGATGGAGGAAAAACTGGCAAGAGTTGCTGCCATACTTCCGAGTATAGAGGGAAAGCAGGGAATCCTGCATATGGAGGATTACGACGGTAGTTCTGAAAATATTGTGTTTTCCCAGACTCTTCTTGCCGCGGAGGACATTGATGATGAAGAGGACGAAACAGCACAGGAGGAAGAAAAAACGGAGGAAGACGCTGAAGGAGAAACAGTATCTCATGAATATGCGCTGGTAATCCGGGAGGATGATACGGAAAAATCTGCATCCGGTGGTGATCAGACACAAAGCGTGGATCAGAAGGCGGGAATTTCTTCATCAGACAGCTCACAGCCGGCTGCAGAGGATGAACCGTCGGAAAGCACAGATCAGACAACTGGCACTGCGCAGACCGACGAAACTGCCCAGCTGGGAATGACAGACCAGACAACAGAAAATAAAAAGTCAGATTCGGCAGCAGATGCCACACAGCAGCAATCTTCGGGAACGCAAGAGATACAGATCAATAAGCCTGTATTGAATAATCTTCCCTGACAAGAAAACCGGGATTGTGAAATCCAAATGAAAAATTGAAAAAAAGAGTTGCGCATTACTGTTTGGGAATGTATTATATATACGTATATGACTTTATATGGGATTTTTTTGCCCTGAGGGGTTTTAATTGTAGCACGTTTAGTTAAAAAGGAGGAAATACTTTGTTAGAGATCATGACAAATGAAGCTGAGTCTTCTGCAAAGATCATTGTAATCGGTGTCGGCGGCGCCGGCAATAATGCTGTAAATCGCATGGTTGAAGAATCCATTGGCGGAGTTGAATTCGTCGGAATCAATACAGATAAACAGGCCCTGACTCTGTGCAAGGCTCCCACTGTTCTTCAGATCGGTGAGAAGCTGACTAAGGGTCTTGGCGCAGGAGCAAAGCCGGAAATCGGTGAAAAAGCTGCTGAGGAGAGCATGGAAGAGATCCGTCAGATGATGGAAGGTGCAGATATGGTATTCGTTACCTGTGGTATGGGTGGCGGTACAGGTACTGGTGCGGCTCCGGTCGTTGCCGGCATTGCCAAAGAAATGGGCATTCTGACTGTTGGTGTGGTAACCAAACCTTTCCGCTTTGAAGCTAAGACACGCATGAGCAATGCTCTGGCCGGTATCGAAAAGCTGGAAGACAACGTAGATACACTGATCGTCATTCCGAACGATAAGCTTCTGGAGATCGTTGATCGTCGTACAACTATGCCTGAGGCATTGAAGAAAGCTGACGAAGTTCTGCAGCAGGCCGTTCAGGGTATCACAGATCTGATCAATCTGCCGGCTCTGATCAATCTTGACTTTGCCGATGTTAAGACAGTTATGGTTGACAAGGGTGTGGCTCATATTGGTATCGGTGAGGCTAAAGGCGATGATAAGGCTCTTGAGGCAGTACAGCAGGCTGTGGCCAGTCCGCTTCTGGAGACCACCATCAACGGTGCTTCCCATGTTATCATCAATATCTCCGGTGACATCTCCCTTATGGATGCCAACGATGCTGCTAGCTACGTACAGGATCTGGCTGGAGAGGATGCCAACATTATTTTCGGTGCTATGTACGATGATACAGCTGTGGATACTGCCAGAATTACGGTTATTGCCACAGGTCTGGATGATGCAACAGCTAAGATGGCCAGCGTAAAAGACGGCGTTTCCAAGAAGAAAACAGAAGAAAAACCGGCAGCAGAGAAAAAACAGGCAGCTCCTACAGCTCCGAGCTTTACTATGCCGACATTCTCCATTCCGGCAGCAACACCTATGACAAGCAATGTTCAGAAAAAGGATATTCAGATTCCGGACTTCTTGAAAAATAAAAGATAAATTAAATAAAATATGATGAAAAAGCACTGCTTCCTTTGCGGGAAAACAGTGCTTTTTCTATAGTACGTTATAATAGTAAGGACCATGTGAATGATCATGCGTTATTATTTTACAAAAAAGTTCTCTTTAACCAGTTCCACAGGCATATCCAGCCCGGTGAAATGATGGTAAGCCACTGCACCCTGATAGAGCAGCATATACATACCATTGAAGGCGGTACATCCTCTCTCACGGGCCATAGTAAGAAAACGGGTTTCCTGGGGATCATAAATAACATCGCAGACGGTCAGTCCGGGATAAAATACCTCAGGATCAGAAACGATGCAGTCTTCCGGGTGTGGATTCATACCCACAGAGGTTGCGTTGATCAGCATATCCCTGTCTGCAGTGCAGCACTTCAGAGCCTGCATATCTGCGGAATCGAACAGCTCCACCTGTGTCTGGGTCATGTTTCGTATGCGCTGGGCCAGTGTTTCGGTACGCTGATGAAAACGGCTGAAAGGGCGGGAAAAAATATTGATCTTTTTGGCACCATCCAGGGCAGCCTGGGCACAGATCGCCGTTCCGGCGCCTCCCGCTCCCAGAATGGTTATGGTTTTTTCCGGGGAGTGAAAACCATATTCTGCGGCGGCCTGCCAGAAACCGGCGCCATCCGTATTGTAGCCGTAAAGGACTCCTTCCTGATTGACTACGGTATTGACTGCCTGCATCAGCTCCGCCTCCGGAGACAGATGATCACACAGATCGACCATGCGGTTTTTGTTGGGCATGGTGAGATTGAAACCACAGATACCGGCGGCTTTCAGGCCGTTTACTGCAGTTTCCAGCCGTTCTTCATTGATCTCAAAACAGAGATAGACATTGTCCAGTCCATGATAGCGAAAGGACAGATTGTGCATCAGGGGCGACTTACTGTGCCGCACAGGGCTTCCCAGAAGCCCAAAAAGACGGGTAGTTCCTGTAATATCCGGAATGATAGAAGACATAGTAACACTTCCTTTGAAAAAAATAAATTATTGCAGCCGTGTAGAAAATCCTGCAAAATGGTATGTCTTATCTTAGCACGGATAGACATTCAGTGTAAAGAAAGTTATAATATAACCGTTCGGAAACAGTGCAGATCTGTTTCTGACGGAGAATAGTAAAAGAGGAGCTGGAGTATGAAACATACAGTACAGATAAAGAATTTGCGTATCGGAGAAGGAATGCCGAAAATCTGTGTCCCGGTTATGGGCACGACAGCAGATGAGATTTTATCACAGGCGAAAACGGCAAAAGATGCCGGGCCGGATCTGGTAGAATGGAGAGCTGATTTTTATGAGAAACTGAAAGACACAAAGGCTGTGGAGGGCATGCTTTCAGCGCTTGGGAATGTATTGCAGGATATTCCGCTTCTGTTTACGGTGCGAACGGACAGGGAAGGTGGAAATGTATGCCTTTCACCGGAAGAATATGAGGAAATTCTTGTAAATGCAGCGGCCTGTTCTTTTACGGATATGCTTGACGTGGAAATTATGCCGGACCAGGAGAGCACCGGACGGATCATTGCTGCGGCGCATGCAAAAGGAGTACCGATAATCGGTTCTAATCATCATTTTGAAGGAACTCCTGCAAATGAAATTATTGACTGCATTTTTTCTTGCATGGAGAAGGCTGGCGCCGATATACTGAAAATGGCTGTTATGCCCCGGAACGGTCATGATGTGGTACGAATGATGGAGCAAACTTTATGCTGGGAGGAAAAAACTGACCGCCCGCTGATTACGATGTCCATGGGAGCTTTAGGCACTGTCAGCCGTATGTGCGGAGAAATGACAGGCTCCTCTGTAACCTTTGCGTCGGTGACGGCGGCATCAGCACCGGGCCAGATCGATATGACCTCTCTGAAAACTATACTGCAGATTCTGCATCAGGAGTGAAAAAACTGTCGAATTGTTTTTCGCGGTGCCTGCATTGTTTTGACAAATAAAGCACCTCATCCTTTCTATAATGGAATGCATCTGGACAACAGAAAATTCTGTTATAGGAATGGTGAGGTGCTTTTTGTATGCGGTAAAAGCTCTGAACTCCAAAGAACGGCGCAGAAAAAGCTGGTGGCTTCCGGTGGGGCTGGCTGTTGCAGGTGCCCTGAGATTTACGGGAAGCAGAGTGCGCTCTGAGAACAACACATACGTTTTGCGCGAGATCAGAGATGTTCTTTTGTCTGTCTGCGGAGAGACGGTGGGACTAAAGGGGCTCATGGATACCGGAAATTGTCTGTATGACGGCAGAAGATACAGGCCGGTATGTGTGATGGATAAAGCTGTGATCGAGAAAGACCTGCCTTTGCTGAAAAAGTGTATGGAATGTTATCTCAGAGGGGAGTACACAGAGGGAGAGCTTCATTTTCATTATCTTCCTTACTGCAGTCTCGGTCGCCCCGATGGGCTGGCGCTCGTCTTTACGGCGGAATATCTGATCGTCCAAAGGAACAGAAGCAAAAGAAAAACAATGCATCCGAGGATTGCTGTTGCCGACAGCAGTCTGTTATTTAGCCGGGGCTATCAGATCATACTGAATCCGGATGTTTTGCAAAAAGGGAGGAATGAGCATGGCAGGTTATGCAGTCGGCAGAGAACGGACGAGGGGATGCTTCCCTGGCTTTACCAGAATACGGATACAGAAAACGGGAGAAATTTGCTATATAGGCGGAACCGATATTCTTCCAGCCCCTCTTTCTCTGGAAGAAGAAGCACAGATGATCCGGAAATTTCGTGAGACAGAGGATGAAGATGCGAGAAATCAGCTGATTGAACATAATCTGCGTCTGGTGGTATACATTGCGCAGAAATTTGACAATACCGGTGTGGGATCAGAAGATCTGATTTCTATTGGCACGATAGGGTTGATCAAAGCGGTGAATTCTTTCGATCCCGGGAAAAAGATCAAACTGGCGACCTATGCATCCCGGTGCATTGAAAATGAGATCCTGATGTATCTTAGGAGAAGCAGCAAGCTCAGGATGGAAGTTTCCATAGATGAGCCGCTGAACGTGGACTGGGATGGAAATGAACTTCTATTGTCGGATATTCTGGGAACGGATGAGGATCTGATCTACCGGGATCTGGAACAGGAGGTGGAATGCAGGCTGCTCAAAGGAGCTATTTCCCGTCTGAGCAGAAGAGAACAGACGATCATTTGTCTGCGTTTTGGCATCAATATGCCGGACGGAAAGGAAAAAACGCAAAAAGAAGTGGCGGACATTCTGGGGATTTCCCAATCCTACATTTCCCGGCTGGAGAAGCGAATAATGAAACAACTGAAAAAAGATATAGCACGCTATGAATAGATAACTGTCAAGGAGTATTATTTTTTATATTTCTGCAGCAGCCGTATATTCAATGCCATAAATGAGAATCATTTTACTATCCGATGGATAGGAGGATTCTTTATTATGGCATTGCATAAAGTGGAAATCTGCGGAGTCAGTACAGCCAGATTACCGGTACTGAGTGATGAAGAAAAACAGTCTTTGCTGGAAAAAGTCAAGGCAGGAGACCAGGAAGCCAGAGAAACCTATATCAAAGGAAATCTGCGGCTGGTTTTAAGCGTGATCCGGCGTTTTTCGGGCAGTAATGAGAATGCAGATGATCTGTTTCAGATCGGCTGTATAGGACTGATCAAAGCGATCGACAATTTTGATACCAGTCTGCAGGTGAAATTCAGTACCTACGCTGTGCCCATGATCATAGGCGAGGTTCGCAGATATCTGCGTGACAATAACAGTGTCCGGGTCAGCAGATCTTTAAAAGATACAGCCTATAAGGCCATCAGCGCCAGAGAACGTTACATGAAGTCGAAACAAAAGGAGCCTTCTCTGGATGAAATTGCCTGTGAAATAGGGATCAGTCAGGAAGATATTGTTTATGCGCTGGATGCTATCATGTATTTTCCGGGTTATTTTTTATTCTATATTGCTTTGGCTGCAGGAGCTGCTATTATGGAATATTTTTTTGTTCGAAAGACCCAAAAAGCATTTGATATATCTGAGTGCATAGAGTTTCCTGGTGATAATGAATTTGAGC
>CALZMS010000017.1 GCA_945788595.1 uncultured Lachnospiraceae bacterium | reverse complement strand
CGCATTTATGGGATGCATCGACTGGGAAAAAGTAGACGGAATGGTTCCAGTTATTGCCCAGAGTGGACGGATGGTTCATACCGGCCTCATTGCCCAGCATCAGATAATCCTGCATGGGGATCACGCAAAGATTGGCACTGCTCATCATGGCCAGACGGATAATATCCCAGCAGACCGTATCCTGACGGCCGCAGGCATTCTCCAGATACTTCTCGATATAGGCCACTCTCTTTTTGCCGAGACTGTCAAACCAGCCTTTCAGCGTCTCGTTGTCATGCGTTCCCGTATATACCACGCAGTTGGTATTGTACCGGTACGGCATATGGGGGCTTAACAGATCAGCGGGTTCAAAACCAAACTCCAGTACACGCATATTCGGGAAACCACTGTCTGCCACCAGTTTTTCCACGGAAGGAGTTACCACACCCAGATCCTCTGCGATCACTTCTACATCCGGTATCTCCCGTTTCAGGGTATTGAACAGATCCATGCCCGGTCCCTTTTCCCAACGACCGTTCATAGCGGTATCGTCCTTGGCCGGAATGGAGAAATATTCGTCAAAGCCGCGGAAATGGTCGATGCGCACCACATCGTAGAGCTTTTTCGCATGTTTCATACGGCGCACCCACCATTCATAGCCGGTCTGGCGATGATAGTCCCAGTTGTAAAGCGGATTGCCCCAGAGCTGACCTGTCTCAGAGAAGGCATCCGGCGGAACACCGGCCACCCGGACAGGATAGTTCTCGTCGTCAAACTGGAACAGCTGAGGACAAGCCCAGGCATCGGCACTGTCATAAGCCACGTAAATCGGCAGGTCACCGATCAGCTTGATACCAATGCTGTTGACATACGCTTTGAGCTTCGTCCACTGTTCAAAAAACTTATACTGCAAAAACTCGTAAAATTCGATTTCTTCCGGGTAGGTGCTGTAATAATAATCCAGGGAATATCCCCAACGCATGCGGATATCCTGGGCCCATTCGCTCCAGGCAGCGCCGTTAAAGCACTTTTTCACCGTCATAAAGAGGGCATAATCCTTTACCCACCACTCGTTTTCCCGCACAAAAGCCTGAAACTTCTCATCTTTTGCAATGTCGCTTCTCTCGTAGGCTTTTCTTAACAGCGGAAAACGATTTTCATACTGTTTTCCATATTCAATATAGTTGGGATGTCCCGTCAGATCCGCTTCTTCACACTCTTCTTTTGTCAGAAGTCCCTCTTCGATCAGGGTCTCCAGATCAATCAGATATGGATTGCCCGCAAAGGTTGAAAAAGGCTGATAGGGAGAATCCCCATAGCCGGTGGGTCCCAGAGGCAGAATCTGCCAATAGCTCTGTCCGGCCTCCACCAGTTTATCCGAAAATTCATAGGCTTCCTTTGAAAAGGTACCGATACCATAAGGGGACGGAAGGCTTGAGATCGGAAGTAAAATACCGCTAGCTCTGTTCATTGATTTCGTTCCTCCGTTTTTTGTCGTACGCTTTATTATTGCATACAAAAAAACCTCTGACAATACACTATCATGCACAAAAATCGCGTCAAATCTTCTCTATCCGACACAGTCATTAAAACAAAGATAACGTCAAAATAATTATAGATCTGCTAGATAGCACTGTTACTTCGACACCCGAACAAAAAACATAGGCCAGGAGGACTGGATATTACACATGATAGAAAACAGGCCAGAACGACGAATCGTCCCGGCCCATACATTTACACTTTAATCTCTGACTTTGATGTGAACCTCACGAAGCTGTGTCTCCGTCACTTCGTTCGGAGCACCGCACATCAGATCCTGAGCATTACCGTTCATCGGGAACGGAATAACTTCACGGATATTCTCCTCGTCACGCAGCAGCATGATCATACGATCCACGCCCGGCGCCATTCCGGCATGAGGCGGAGCACCAAACTGGAATGCATTGTAGAGAGCTCCGAATTTTGCCTTAAGCTCTTCCTCAGTATAACCGGCCAACTCAAAAGCCTTGACCATGATATCGAGACGGTGGTTTCTGACAGCACCGGAAGAAAGCTCCACACCATTGCAGACGATATCGTACTGGTATGCCAGAATCTCTTCCGGATCCATGGTCTCCAGAGCTTCCAGTCCACCCTGGGGCATAGAGAAGGGATTGTGGGTGAAGATCAGCTTCTTTTCCTGCTCATCGTACTCATACATCGGGAAGTCATTGATAAAGCAGAAGCGGAAAGCATTTTTCTCAATCAGATCCAGGCGCTTGCCCAGCTCTGTGCGCAGCTGTCCTGCGTATTCCGCAGCGCGTTTTTCCTTATCAGCGATGAAGAAAATGGTATCTCCCACTTCCAGAGAAGCCAGAGTCCGCATCTCTTCCTTCATATCCTCCGGAATAAACTTGTCGATGGGGCCTTTGTAGGAACCATCCTCCTGCACTTCCAGATAACCCAGGCCGCCCATACCGATGGATGTGGCGAATTTCAGCAGTTTTTCATGGAAGCCCTTGGACATATCCGCATGCACCTTGATGGCACGGACGGTCTTTTTATGGAAGGGTTTAAACGTACATCTCTGGAAAAACTCTGTCAGATCAATGATACGCAGCGGGTTTCTCAGATCCGGCTTATCTGTACCATAGGTCAGCATAGCCTCTTTGTAGCTGATCACCGGATAAGGAGCCGCAGTTACCTGACTGCCTTCGGGAGCAAATTTCTCGAAAGTAGCGGTCAGCACTTCCTCACCTACACGGAACACATCCTCCTGTGTGGCAAAGCTCATCTCAAAATCCAGCTGGTAGAACTCTCCCGGGGAACGATCCGCACGGGCATCCTCATCACGGAAGCAGGGAGCGATCTGGAAATATTTATCAAAGCCGGACACCATTAACAGTTGCTTATACTGCTGGGGAGCCTGGGGCAATGCGTAAAATTTGCCCTTAAACTTACGGGACGGAACGATATAATCGCGGGCACCCTCCGGGCTGGATGCGCAGAGAATCGGAGTCTGGATCTCCAGGAATCCCATCTCTGTCATTTTCTGACGCAGGAAGCTGATCACCTTGGAACGGAAGATCATGTTGTCTCTGACTTTCTCATTTCTGAGATCCAGATAACGGTATTTCAGGCGGACATCCTCACGGACATTCTTGGAAGTCATGATCTCAAAGGGCAGCTGCTTATATACTTTTCCCAGAACATCCACACTGTGAGCCTCCAGTTCAATGGTGCCTGTGGGGATCTTCGGATTGTAGGTTTCCTCATCTCTGTGCTCGATCATGCCTTCGATAGACACACAGTCCTCTTTGGAAATTCCTTCCAGCAGGCTGGTATCCCGCATGACTACCTGCAGCACGCCATACATATCCCGAAGGTCAACAAAAGATACACCGCCGTGGTCACGGATGTTTTCCACCCAGCCGGCCACACGAAGATGGCTGTCCACATCGGCTTCACTGATCTGGTTGAGAGTTCTCTCACGATAGATTGTACTCATAATTTTCTCCTCTTTTTCTGCATTGTGTGTAGTTGCTCAGAATTTGCGGCTTTTTCCAATAAAAAAGCCGCCCATCCTGAAATCTTTTCAGGACGAACAGCATCTGTCCGCGGTACCACCTGATTTACTGTCATGCAGTCACTCTACAGTCTCATTACTGAAACCTTAGCCGTCTCTCGCGCGGCGTACGGATCCCCTACTCGTTGCCTTTCAGTTCACAGCTGGTAAAGTGTTATTCGGGCCGATTCACTTTGCAGAGATCCCACCATCCTCTGCTCTCTGGGAACGATAAACTGCCGTACTTCTCTTCGTCATCGCTTATGCGGTTACTATACTCCCGTTTTTTTGCGATTGTCAAGGATTTTTATACGTTAAAATGTTGTCATGAAATTTTGAAGCAAATTTCGGCTGTGTCTGGGGAGAATGGGTTTGTTTTATTGATTATTTTGCGTAGATATAGCTTTTCATTATGGCAATCAATATCATTTTTACGGTAAAAATGAATTTGTTGACATTATTTTTCGAATATCGTACACTCAATGGCAGTGAATATTTTTTACGAGGTATACCTACATGAAAACTGTAATTTTTGATATCGGATACGTGCTGGTGGATTATGACTGGAATGAGTATCTCCACAGCATTTTTACAGATGAACACACCATTGCTGTAGTTAAGGATGCCCTGTATAATCACGGGGTCTGGAACGAGCTGGACCGTGGAGTCTGGACAGAAGAACAGTTAAAAGCCGGCTTTGTTGCGTCTGCCCCTGACTATGAGAAAGAGATTCTTGAAGCCTTTGACCGCGCCGGTGAAGCACTGACGAAACGTCCCTACGCTGCCGAATGGATCCAGAGCCTTAAAAACCGCGGCTATCAGGTACTGTACCTGTCCAACTGGTCCGACCATATGTTTGAGCGTGCCGGGGATAACCTGTCTTTCCTGCCCCTTTTTGACGGTGGAATCTTCTCCTGCCGCGCCCGCATGATCAAACCGGATCCGGCCATTTATCAGCTTCTGTGCGATACATATCATCTGGATCCCGCTCAGTGCGTGTTTATCGATGACAATCAGAAAAATGTGGAGACCGCCCGGGAGTTTGGTATTCCCTCTGTGCACTTCATTGATTACGAGAGTGCATGCAGAGAATTGGAAGAACTGCTGAAAGATTAGCTGGCGCATGTCAGCTTTGATTCTTCCTCCAACTGTAGTTTTGTGAAGTCTCAAGTTAGTCTCAAAATCTCATTACAAAAATGATATTTTGTTGAGACTGACTTGAGACTATGTTTTCCTATTATTCCTCCAAGTGCTGATTTCATCGCATTTCCAGCACTTTATCCAGTCTCATCAAGTATCAAATCTTATGCGACTTTGTTGAGACTCGATGAGACTATCTCATTACAATGTCCAGGTCGAAGTCTTTTTATCGTAAATCGCACCTGTCACTTTTTTAATTTCTGCATAGTCCCTAAATACCGTTGCTCTCGATATATCAAGTTCTGCCATTACCTGTTCAACTGATAAATGAAGATTCTCGCAAATCATATTGTATATCATCTGTTCCCTTTCCGATAATTTTTTCTGTTCCATTACTTCATCTAAAGCTGCCTTATCTAAAGGAATGTTAATTCTAAACACATCATTCTCAATCAATTCAGGCTTACCGCCATCTGAATATATGGGAGTATATTTGTACAGATTTCTCACTCCTGAGCCGATAGTATCTGTTCTACCTATATTAGCAAAGAATTGTTGAATCAACGGATTCTTCGGATACGGAGTAAATTCGTCACTCATAATATTTCCATGCCGTCTAGGGATACACCAGTTTTCTGTTCTAAGCCAATCCTTTTCAATAATCACCTTTGCCAGATATGCACTTGAATAGTCTCTGTGAACAAGTATATTGCCAATTACCTCTCTAGAAATAATACCTCTAATACTCGTGTTAATATTGTTGATCAAGCAAAATTTATCCGATGTATGCTTTGCAACAAATTCCATCAAAAGAGCATACTCTTCAATTAAATATGTTGTCACCTGCAATCTATCATCATATCTGTCGAGATTTTAAACTCTATAAATTGCATCTGTAATATATCCCGGACAACAGGATCTAATTACCTCATCCTTACCAAATAGCAACACC
This sequence comes from uncultured Lachnospiraceae bacterium, assembly GCA_945788595.1. Taxonomy (GTDB): domain Bacteria; phylum Bacillota; class Clostridia; order Lachnospirales; family Lachnospiraceae; genus UBA11957. Next base: position 4,312 of record CALZMS010000017.1, on the reverse strand, counting down.
CCTGCAAGATTATATCCTTGAATGCCAGATGAGAAATCCTTTTCCCATAAGCCAGCACTCCTCATAATTTCATCGTCAGACATTGTAAGCCACTGATGATCCGGATTCTTGCTTTTAGCCAAGTTTCTTACCTTATCCATCAAATCAATACGAAGGTCATCTTTCGTAACATATGGAAAAATCTTATGTTCTGCGTATGTGTTGCTTTTTCTATTATACATGTTCTGCAACTGAATGGGTGAATCCGTAATATCCATATCTCCATCTTCATTTCTGTCATATATTCGATTTACACATTTTTCAACAGTAGATGTCGGTGGCACATATACCCATAATAGTAGTTTTCCGTCATATTCAAATTCTTCTATAGAAAGATATAAAGTGGGAGACATTCTATCAGGATTATTAAGCTGATTCACGAAATTTTTTCTCATGTCCTTACTCATATTTTTCTTAATGCCTATAGGTGTACCATCATCCTCCGCTCCCATAATAATATATCCACCATATCTGTTCGAAAATGAACTCTTTTTTCTTAAACCATTCAGCTAACGTCCCAAGAAACGCAAGCTTCGATTGTGAGCTCGACTCGATATTCCCTTCATCAATCAATCGTTCTCTCATTATAGGCTTAAATGTATTTCGAATTATATTTCTTTCTTCTTCAGTCAACTCGCCAAGCCACCATTCTATCAAGTCATAATAAGCAATATCACCAGCAACTTTGCTTTTGGTATTCCGCTTGAAAAACAAACCCATAATGAATCCCCCTTATTGCAGACTATAAGTCCAATATTTCAAGTTTTTTCTTTTCAAACTGTTCTACTACAATTAATTGATAACAACTCCTTCGTATAGTGTTCTTTATACATACCATATTCTAATGGAGGAATAATTTTATTATTGTTTTTAAACAAAACATTTGCACTATCTCCAAGACAACATTTATACCGTTTCATCATTCCTTCTTATGGAATTATGAATCAAACCATTCATAATTCTGTTTTTTTGCGAAAAGAAAGCGTTATATAAATTATATCACCACATTTTCCAAAATCATATTATAAAAAATGGAACTATGCAAATTCGAAAAATCCAAATCACTTATAAACACTCTCAATAAAAACTGCCTTCAGATTATCATGCTTCAATAAAACCGGCGGCAACAAGCCATTCTCAAATAAAAAGTGCCCGCTGCCAGAGTAAATCTAACTCTCTCCGGCACCAGGCACTTTCAACTATTCATTTCAATCTTTTTATTCAGACATCAGATTCTTCTGCATCCCCAGCTTATGCTTCTCCACATAACCGGTAAGCATCAGTGTCAACGCACCGTCTCCGGTAACGTTGCAGGCTGTACCGAAGCTATCCTGCAGAGCAAAGATTGTCAGCATCAGTGCTGTACCGCTTTCATCAAATCCAAGCACACCGGTGATCAGACCCAGAGAAGCCATAACTGTACCTCCCGGAACACCAGGAGCACCAATAGCAAAGATGCCCAGCAGCAGGCAGAACAGGATCATCTGTCCCACTGACGGGATATGACCGTACAGGATCTTGGATACGATCATAACAAAGAATACCTCCGTAAGTACGGAACCACACAGATGAATGTTGGCAAACAGCGGGATACCAAAGTCTACCATATCATCTCTCAGTGTAGGCTCAGATTTCTTTGCACACTGCAGTGCCACTGCCAGTGTTGCCGCGGAAGACATGGTACCTACAGCTGTCAGATAGGCAGAACCATAATTCTTAAGCACATTCAGCGGATTTTTACCTGCGTAAAGACCAGCAATACCGTACAGCAGAGCCAGCCAGATGTAATGGCCGATCATAACGATCACTACTACCAGAATAAATACCGGCAGCTGCTTTGTGATTGTGCCCTCATAGGACAGGCAGCAGAAGGTAAATCCGATAAAGATGGGCAGAAGCGGAATAACGATCTTCGTTACGATCACCAGAACGATCTTCTGAAATTCATCCAGAACCTCTGTGATCACTTTTGCCTTAGTCCAGGTAGCGGCCAGTCCCAGCAGCATGGAAAATACCAGCGCACTCATAACCGGCATGATCTGCGGAATGTCCAGCTGGAATACCACGCCCGGCAGTTCTTTCAGTCCCTCTACCTCAGATGCGATGGTGATGTGGGGAATCAGAATGTAGCCGCTGGCACAGGCAAAGAAGGCTGCACCGATGGATGAAATATAGGCGATGGATACAGCAATACCCAACAGGTGGGAAGCGTTATTGCCCAGCTTCGTGATAGACGGAGCAATAAATCCGATAATGATCAGCGGTACGCAGAATACGATCAGCTGATTCAGGATGTACTTTACAGTAACCACAACGTTCATCGCTGCCACAGGGAAAAACTGTCCCAGAATGATGCCGAGGGCGGCACAGATCAGAAGCCGCATCGGCAGACTAGATAGAAATTTTTTCATAGTTCTTTTCCTCTCTCTTTTGTGCAATACAGCTATTCTATCATGTTCGTGCAAAATAATCCACGAAATAATATAATTCTGTGATATTTACCATGACTTTACTTTATTTTGTATTTTTTCTGTCCTCTGCTTTCTGATTATACGTTCTGATCACAGTACAGGAAGCGGCAAAATCTTCTTTTTCCGTTTCTGTCAGCGGCAGTTCCAGAATCATCTCCACACCATTTTTTCCGATAATTGCGGGAACACCTGCCATCAGGCCTTCCTGCCCGTATTCTCCCTGCAGCAATGTGGATACCGGGAATACTCTGTGCTCATCGTATACTACTGCCTTGCAAAGATCTGCCAGCGCAGTACCGATGCCAAACTCTGTAGAACCTTTGCCGATCACGATTTCCATACCGATCTGGTGGGTGCGTTCCTCAAGTATTTCTCTGGTAATATGGGCAAAACGCTCTGGATTCATCTCCTGCAGTCTTTCCAGACTCTCGCCGCCGATACGGATCTGGGCTGTAGGCACGATGGAAGAATCGCCGTGTTCACCCATGGCGTAACAGGTTATACTCTTCATATCCACACCCGCCATCTCACTGATGGTCCGGCGAAGTCTTGCCGTATCCAGTGATGTTCCGGTACCAAAAATCTTGTTCGCCGGATACTCATAATGCACACGGAAATAGTTTGCCACCACATCGCAGGGATTGGAAATAGAAATAATGATACCCTGGAAGCGAGTCTTTTTCATTTTTTCAATGACCTGATCCATAATGTCAATGGTCACGTCCAGAAGATCCAGCCTGGTCTGTCCCGGTTTCCGGGAAACGCCCACCGCATTGACCAGAATGTCTGCGTCATCCATATCCTGATAATCGCCTACCCGAACTACGGTCTGCCGCGGCATAAAAGCGGTGGCATCCGCCACATCCTTTGCCTGAGACGCTGCCTTTTCTTCCAGAATATCGATCAGTACAATTTCTCTGGCGATGCCGCTGGCAGCAAGCTGCAGGGCACACAATGACCCTACGTGACCTGCACCAAGAATTACTATTTTACTCATTTAAATCAACCTCTTTCCTCTGTATATTTTGTTACATTGTTCTTTTCTACTCCATCTTCTTGTTCTATATGGAGCAATACTCTATGCCTTCTTATGTTTTGACCCATTTCCCCATCAGCAGGCTCTTTCTCTCTATGGTTTCCCTTTACTTTTGGCACAAATCTTTATGGTTTCGTATGGTTTGGCCCATTTCCATGCCAGCGGATTCTTTCTCTCTGTAGTTTCTTTTAAATTTTGGCGCAAATTTCTCTGTTTTGTATAAGTTTTGCCCACTCACCAGCAAAAATAATTTCAAATAATTTCTCCTGCGCATAACAACTTTCTGCAGCCACCGGTATTGTGGTATAATACGAGCAAAACACGTAATCCTATTTTAAATTCTAGACTGTATCTCAATTACATTCCTATATTACAGGAGGTTTACTATGGAACACACTTTTCAGGGAAAAACAGCTTTAATCACCGGCGCGGGCAGTGGTATCGGTCGGGCCATCGCGCTTAAATTTTCTGGTTACGGTATTCGCCCGCTTCTGGTGGGGCGAAAAAAAGACCGTCTGGAAGAAACGAAGGGACTGATTGCCAAACAAGGCGGTGAAGCTTTCGTTCTGGCCGGTGACATCACCAATACAGAATTTATCCGCGCCTGCATAGAAGAAGCTATTCGACGTACCGGTCATCTGGATGTACTGGTCAACAATGCAGGAATGGCATTGAACTGCCCCTTTGAAAAAGTCACCGAAGCTGAATACGATGCGATCTTTGCGCTGAATGCCCGGGCGCCCTTCTTTCTCTGCCAGGAAGCTCT
>CALZMS010000016.1 GCA_945788595.1 uncultured Lachnospiraceae bacterium | reverse complement strand
TAATACTGACATTGTTGTAGATCTCCCGGGTCAGTATCCGGGGGAATTTTTTGTAATGCTGCAGGTAGGCACAGCCTTTGATGCAGGCATCACACTGACACTGGATGCAGCGGGAGGCTTCTGCCACGGCCTGCTCCTTCGTAACTTCTGCAGCAGAGGGAATCTGGCACAGAGAGGGTTCTACACCTTTCATATCCGTGTACAGACGGGTTTCACAGGGACCTTCTTCACCCCGGGTGTTGGATGGATCCAGATTCTGGGACAGACGGTCGGCGGTCAGCGCAGCCCGTTTGGCAGCGTAGGCCGTATCAAGAACGCCGGTACAGGGGCCGGTGATCAGTCCTTCACTTCTGGAAAACATCAGATGGGCGTCAATCTCCAGGTCTGGACAGCATTGTCTGGCCAGATTGTATTCCGCGCAGAGAATATCATAATTTCCCCGCTCTTTTTCCAGTGTGTCAGAAGCGGCGGAAAATACAAAACGGATGTCCATGGAGTCAAGAGCGGTTCGGGTGTCATCCAGAGCGGTTTGGCCGGCAAAATCCGTACCCTTTGACAGAAATGTCTGTATATCCGGTTCAGCGCAGAATACGGTGACAGGGTAGGCTTTTTTCTGGAGCTCACCGGCCAGAAACAGGCAGAACAGACCGGAGCCGAAAATGGCCACAGTTTTTTTCTTTTTCATCCGGGGAAGTGCCCGGGATTTGGGCTTTTCTCCGTACAGAGCTACAGCATGCTCCAGCCCTTTGATGGAAACAGCGTCGGTGCCTTGCAGTGAACAGAGCTTGCAGGCATTCTGGCAGGGAGCTTCGCAGCCGGCAGACAGCAGATGGGGGAACGGAGTGATCTTTTCGTAAAAAGACAGCGCTTTTCGCCAGTCGTTGGCAGCAATGGCACCGATCATCCCTTTGACATCCAGCTTTAGGGGGCAGGCAGCATTACAGTAGGCAGGCTGCTCATGGACACAGAGACTTTCCTTTTCGGTCAACTCTTCCTTGGTCAGCATCCTTTTCTGGCGGTATACGTGGGTGGAGGCCCGTTCATCCAGTATCATAGGTTCACATCCTTTTAAAAATATTATGTTTCGGTCTGTTATGGAAAAACAGGGCTTTTCAAAGCCCCTGCATACCCATTATAAGGCGGGTATGCAGACAGGGATTGAAAAGCCCTTTTGATTTACAGAGTACTGCTTTTATTATAGTACAAAACTCTGGATCTGTATTGAAAAATTATCAGTTTTGCATCTGCCTTACACAAGATGGCGGATTATTTCTCCAGCTCCTTCAGCGCGGCCAGAACAACGTCTGGTCTTGCGGGGATACGGGTGATGCGTGCGCCTGTTGCGTTAAAGATAGCGTTCAGGATAGCCGGGTGCGGAGCGTCCAGCGGAGCCTCACCGCAGCCTGCAGCACCGTAAGGTCCTTCCGGACGGTAGGTCTGTACATAATGCAGTTCGATGTCATCCGGAGCATCGTTGGGGTACGGGATACCGCAGTTCTTTAAGGATGTATGTTTGGACAGATCTTCGAAATCCTCAGACAGTGCCAGACCAATACCCTGAACGAGACCGCCGTAGAAGTTACCGTCTACCAGAAGCTTGTTCATGATGGTACCAACGTCGGCAACGCAGGTGAATTTCTCCACTTTAACTTTACCGGTCTGGGTATCTACACATACTTCCGGAAGGAAAAGTGTGTACATATAAACGGAGAACGGATCGCCCTGGGCGGTGGCCTGATCTACCGGATGCTCTGCGCAATAGCTGGCAACCCACTGGCCCTGAACCTTTGTATCGATACCTTCGGCTTTCATCTCGTCGTAGGTACGGTAAGTGCCGTCTTCTTTTCTCATGGCGGCCAGGAGATTTTCAGCGGCAATACGGCAGGCGTTGCCGGACATTACCTGGCTTCGGGAACCGCCGGCAGGACCGGAGTTCGGGGTGAATTTGGTATCGTTCATCACCAGCTTGATCTGCTCTGGCTGGATGCCTGCCTGACGCAGAGTCTCATGAGCGGATACAAGGACACCCATATCAGCACCTTGGCCATGATCCTCCCAGGAGGCGTACATGGTTACCGTGCCGTCCGGATTCAGCTCGGCATAGGCCTGGGAAGAGTCCACACCGTCAAGACCGCAGCCGTAAACACCGGAGGAAACACCGATACCGTATTTATATCTGCCGTCGGATGCGGCATTCTTTTCTGCTACACGTTTCTTTGCGGCTTCGTACAGCGGACGAGCCTGTTTGTACATTTCTTCCAGACAGTATACATCCGGTTTGTAGCCGGTGGGGATGGTAGAACCTTCAGACTCCTTGTAGCAGTTCAGCTCACGGATATCGAAGGGATCCATGCCCATTTTTTCTGCCAGAACATCGATGGCAATCTCAGAACCCATGAAGGACTGCGGTGAACCGTAGGCACGGAACGCAGAGCCCCAGGCATGGTTGGTAAATACGGTAGTACTCTTGTTTCTGATGGTCGGGATATGATATCCGGCGCCTACGAACTGACTCAGACGATGGGTCAGCAGATCGCCGAACTCGGAGTAGGGACCGTGATCCACATAGTTGTCGCCCCACAGACCAAGAAGTTTACCTTTTTCATCCGCTGCCAGCTTGATGTGCATGAAAGCGGGTGAACGTTTACCGGTATAGGTAATGTTCTGGAACTGGTTAAATACAAGAGATACAGGTCTCTGACATACGAGAGCAGCCACACCAAGGATAGCCTCGTTTGTCGGGGAGAATTTGTAACCAAAGGTACCTCCGGAATGGTTCTGTACCATACGCAGCTTCTCCATGGGGATGCCGATACCGTCGGCGATCATCGGCATGTGCAGATGGATACCGATGGATTTGGAGTGGATGGTCAGCATGCCATCTTCATCGATATAGGCATAACCGCAGTCAGGTTCCAGATGCAGATGGGGCTGACGGGAGCAGTAGCTCTCAATTTCCACAACGTTGGGAGCACTGTCAAAGTCAAAGTCCGGTCCTTTGATACAGTTGGTCTCATAGTAGGCATTCGGTGTGCCGGGATGGATTTCAATAGCATCCTCAGCAATAGCGTCCATGGCATTCATGTAAGCCGGAAGTACTTCCAGATCTACTTTGACTGCGGCAGCAGCAGCTCTTGCGTGAGCCTCTGTATCGGCAGCAACGATGGCGATGGCATCGCCAAACTGGAAGATCTTCTCATCACAGAGGATCGGACGATCCCAACCGTCGCATTTGTTGTTCAGCGGAAGCATGACAAGACCGTTGATACGGTTCTTTCCGGGAACATCCTTGGCGGTAATGATCTTGAATACGCCGGGCATTTTTTCTGCTTCGGAGGTATCCACACCTTTCAGGTTAGCGTGGGATACTTCTGCTTGAACCAGAGCCAGACGCAGGGTGTTTTCCGGCATCTTTAACGCGTCGTCAGCACCGAAATCCCAGGTTCCGGTAACCTTCTGTGCTGCTGACGGACGAATATAGGATGTACCGACGATGCTGTCGCCGGTGGGTTTGAATACGAGATCTTCTTTGCTCATCTCGCCGCGCATAACGGCAGCGGCAGCCATAACGGCATCGATCAGCGGCTTGTAACCGGTACAGCGGCAGAGGTTGCGGTTTTTGTCAAACCAGTTGCGGACTTCTTCACGGGTGGGATTCGGATTGTTGTCCAGAAGCACTTTGGCACTGATGATAAATCCCGGAGAACAGAAACCGCACTGTGCGCAGCCGTAAGCCATCCAGGCTACCTGCAGTGGGTGCATGTCGGAAATAGTACCGACACCTTCGATAGTTGTGATCTCTGCGTTATCGCGAACGCGTTTCATTTTTACGATACAGGAGCGTGTAACTTTTCCGTCCATAATGACATTACAAGCACCGCAGTGTCCTTCGCCGCAGCCGATCTTACAGCCGGTGAGCAGCAGTCTTTCACGAAGGACAGACGCAAGAGTATCGTCTTCGTTTACCAGCAGTGAGCGGGTAACACCGTTGATGATAAGTGTCTTTTTGATCATGTCGTTTCCTCCTGATTTTTTGAGATTTTTAAACAAACGGGGCTGGGTCAATGGGTGCCGCAATTGTCGTGATCGGCGCCGTGGCCGGTCAGATCCTTAAGTCGCTGCAATCCTCTGGCACTGTAGAAAACCAGCTGGGAAACGCTTCCGTCCAGGTTTTCTCCCTGCAGCCGCAGAAAATTGGCGTTTTCGTAAAAATCAATGGGCAGCTCCCTGCGAAATACTCTGCCTGTCGCTTCGTCCGTGACTTCGATGGTCACCTGCTTTGCAGAAATTTCAAAACAAGATTCGTCCATGACACATGCCCCCTTTTTGTTAAAAATAACAATATTTATATAATAATTTTACTGTTTACTGGTAAAAATAGCAACTTACAATAAAATAACAGTCGCTTATCGAATAAAATATACAGAAAACGGAAGATAACCATAAAAAAATGATAAATAATTCACAAACACATTGAAAAGCCAGAGGTTTCCGATATAATGGAAGTATATTATTTTGCAAGTCGCTTTGTGATGACGGTGGAGGAAGAAAATGAAGACAGGCGCAGTGATCGTTGCGGCGGGAATGTCGTCCAGAATGGGTGAGTTTAAGCCGATGCTGAATATTGGTTCCATATCTGTTGCGCAGCGGGTGATCGCTACGCTGAAGCAGGCAGGAGTGAACAGGATCGTTGTTGTGACCGGTTATCAGGCGGCTACACTGGAACGTCATCTGAGCCGTGAGGGCGTGGTTTTTCTTCGGAATGAAAAGTATGAGACGACCCAGATGTTTGACTCTGCCAGGATCGGACTGGCCTATCTGAAGGATAAATGCGATGTGATATTATTTACGCCGGTGGATATACCGCTTTTTACCGTATCCACTGTAAAAACACTGCTTCGCTGTGGTCATCGGCTGGCCTGCCCTGTCTGCGGGCAGGAGACAGGGCATCCGGTGCTGATCGGCGCAGAGCAGGTGGAGCAGATCCTGAAGGATACGGGAGAAGGCGGACTGCAGGGGGCTTTTAGCCGTCTGGATACAGAGATGAAGACGGTTCCGGTCAATGATCCGGGAATTCTTCGGGATGCGGATACGCCGGAGGATTTCGAGGCGCTTTTGCAGTATCACAACCAGCAGCTGGTGCGGCCGGTAGTCTCGCTTTCCTTTGCCAGAGAGGTTCCTTTTCTGGATGAAAAAATGATGATGCTTCTGCAGCTGATCGAGGAGAGCCAGTCTGTGCGGACCGCGTGTCAGCGCATGCAGATCTCCTATTCCTCCGGCTGGAATATGATCCGTACGCTGGAGTCGCAGCTTTCACAGCCTCTGCTGATACGCAGTCAGGGAGGGGCAAAAGGGGGCAAAAGCAGGCTGACTCCGGAGGGGAAAAGATTGCTTTCCCGTTACAATGATTCGCTGAAAGAACTCAGGGAGTATGCGGAGTTTCTATATAGAAAATATTTTGAGGATGTTTTTTGAGTAGAAACAACGAGTATGTAAAATGCCCCGGAGAGGATATTTTCTTTGTATTATCTGTACTTGGGGAAGGAATGAAATACGGTAAAGCAGCATACACTGACAAATATCGGAAATGTTTCGGGGAAAACATGAACATACTTTCCTTTATTTCTGCACTGATGATTCCACTTCTGATCCTGTATGTCATCGGGTACGGTCTTCTGCGAAAAAAGGACTGTTACGAGATTTTTGTGAGAGGAGCTAAAGAGGGGGTACATACGGCATTGGAGATCCTGCCGACGCTGATCGGGCTGATGACGGCGGTATCAGTTTTGCGGGCTTCGGGATTTCTGGAGGTTTTCAGTGAAAAACTGGGGATATTTACAGCATATATCGGCCTTCCTGCGCAGCTGGTGCCACTTTGCGTGGTGCGAATGTTTTCCAACAGCGCCGCGGTGGGACTCTTGACTGATCTGTATGCCAGGTACGGTACGGATTCGGTGATCGGTTATACGGCATCCTTGATCATGTGTTGTACGGAAACACTTTTCTATACCATGTCCCTTTATCTTATGCACATCGGTATCCGGAAAAGCCGCTTTATTCTGCCGGGGGCAATGCTCAGTGTGATGGCCGGGATCGCTGTCAGTATATGGCTGGGGCGAATGGTCTAAAATCGTTGATTTTTGGCGGAAAATCGGGTATGATGAAAAAACAGAGACGGAGGTGGCGGTATGGATCACTACGGGACATTTAACGATGTGTTATCAAATCTTTTTCAGGAGATTATGGCGATCGAAGGCCGGGCATTGATCACAGAAGAGTTTTCGGATATTACGAACAATGATATGCATATCATTGAGGCTGTGGGTATTGAAGAACCCCGCAATATGTCCACCGTCGCGGCGAAGCTGATGGTGACGGTGGGGACATTGACGACAGCGGTAAACAGTCTGGTCAAGAAAAGCTATATAGACAGGGTGCGCAGTGAAAAAGACCGCAGGATCGTACTTTTGTCGCTGACAGAGAAAGGGCGCAGGGCCTACGACCATCACCGCAGATTCCATGAGGAGATGATCGAGGCGCTGACGACAGACCTTTCGGAAGAAGAAGCCAATGTGCTTGTCAAAGCCTTGAAGAATATCAGTGATTTCTTTAAAAAACAAAAATAGAGTATTGCAGCCGGTACGGAGAAAGAAATCTGTACCGGCTGTTTTATTGCCTTGCATATCCACAGATGATCCGGCGGACTATGGAGCAGAACGAGCTGATTACCAGAGAAAAGGACAGCGAAGATAAGAGAAAAGATATCATTTGTCTGACCACCGCCGGAAAAGAAGCTGTAAAAGAACAGAAACCCAGAATGGATGAAGACAGAAGGTTTTTCATTTTGAGCGATGAGGATCAGGGAAACTGCGCAGACGAAAGTCCCAGACGGCTTCGTACCCAGTTTTCCAGAATAGAAAAGGGACACGGACCTGCATCCAGAACTGCCTGGTGAAATTCTGTCAGAGAAAAGTTATCCCCCAGCTCCTTTTTGCATTGTGCCCGAAGGTCCAGAAAGGAAAGACAGCCCAGATAATAGCGGAGATAATTTCCCGGATTTTCCACAATATACTGATACAGCTCTTTGATGACAAGAGGATCCGTGATGCCAAGATCGGTCAGAAAACCTGACGCTTTGTCCATATCCCATCCTTCCCCATGGATACCGATATCCAGAAGAGAGGCGACACAAAGATTCAGGGAACGGTCCAGCCAGAAAGCCTTAGCGCCATCCCATGTCTGACCGGCAAGCTCGCAGATCAGAGATTCCGTGTAGGTGGCCCAGCCTTCTGTGTAGCCGCCAAAGGACAAAAGCCGCCGGATCAGAGGCGGTTTTTGGCTGTAATAATAGGTATTCTGGTACAGATGACCGGGGAAACCTTCATGAGCCAGCGTTGTATACAGGGAAAATCCGGTGAGTTCATTCTGGGGATTCAGATAGATGGTGTTTTCTGTAAGCGCATCCGTGGGAGGAACCATATAGAAGGCAGGACTTGCGTAGGAAGCAAGCTCCGGCGCAATTTCCTTGAGGGTCCACGAGACTTCCGGTCCCTCAGGGAACATTGTTTTTATACGCTCACGCAGCGCTGTTACCATATCGGCGGCATCCATCTGGTCATAGAGGGTGGATTCGTTCAGCGCAGAAAGATCAAGCTGTCTGACTGCGGTTATATCGGAGATAAGCTGGGTGTACAGGCGCAGGCGTATTTCCTCCAGTGAGAGATCCGTACCGCAGGTATACTGCACACAGGCTTCATAAAAGTCGCGTCCGCCAGGATACGAACACAGGCCGGCAAGGGCTCCGGCCTCATTCTGCATGGCCTGAAAGCCTGTGATCAGCGTATGGTAGGCCGCAAAAACATGCTCTGTCAGCAGAGAAAAATGCCGGTCCGCCAGAGAAAGCCGCTCCTGTTCGGACAGAAATTCGCAGTCCTGGCATCGTGAGACAAAAACAGTCTGTAAAAAGTGTTCGCGGCTTTCCTCTCCGAGAAATTCCCGGCACTGGTCGATCAGACTGTCCAGTGTTTCTGTGGCAGGCGCAACGCCCAGAACAATTTTTGCCTGCTGCCAGGAAAGGTATTCCCGAAGATAACGGTCTGTATCCTCAAGAAGAAGAAAATATGTATCGATATCCTCCCGGCAGCGAAATTCGTATTCCGCAAGAAGAATGGGCAGCTGCGCCTGTATACCGAGGCTGGAGCTGGGCTGTTCCAGGAAGATGCAGCCGTCCTGCAGCTTTTGTTCCAGAGAATTCTGCCAGCTCATGATATGAAGGATAAGCGCCTGCTCGTCAGACAGGCAATCCGGATTAAAGGCGGAAAGAAGGGAAGACTGATTTTCAAGGGCTGCCTTTGCAGCAGTATTATCTATGGAAGGAAAAGTTCCCAGGGTGAATGTATCGCATTGTATTCCCCGGGCTTTGGGATCTGCCAGCGTGTAATGTAAAGAAAGGGTGTCCTGAGACAGAATCTGTCGGCAGTAAATTTCCGTAAAGCGGTTAAAAGCGAGACTGTCGTTAAAAAGACAACGAAAGGTTATGGATGCCGATAAAATGAGAATAATTACAGCAACGGAAAAAAGGAAAGGTATGTTTTTTCTGTGGAAAATATTTTTCAATATAAGCCCGTTCCTATATCAATGTGCTTTGATAGCAATGTATGACAGGACAGACTGTTGTATGACGAAAGGTTGAAATTACAGAAAATTCCCCATGAATTGTCAGATTGTGGAAACTGCACAAAAAAATGTCGAGGTAAAATAAGCACTGTCGATAAGTGTGGAAAACAAATCGGGTTATCCACACATAAAATCCTGTAAAAACAGGGAAAATTCGGTTATACACAGAGTTATCCACATTATCCACAAAATAATCCCCAGTTTTTTGCGATTTACATAACGCAAAAGACAAACAGATGTTCTGTGAAAAATGGATAAATCGACAAAAAATTCAAAATAGCAGTTGACATTTTGTCTTTCTGACAGCGGTGAAAAACATTGTGAATTGAACAAACAATTCAGACAATTTGAAATAGAAGAGCTCTAAGGGGATAACACACAGAAAAAAACTGATTGTCTTCTTATTTTAAGTAAATTTTACTATAGATTTTTCTGTAAAAAATAGTATGATTATACCGTATTCGGGAGAATGTCAGGAAAGATACTGACATACGAACGATATCCTGGCTGGAAAGGAAGTGACATATTTTGGAAGCCTATATTTCAACGATTCAGGAAGAACTGGAATGTGAAGTCATCAATATCGGCGGTGTTGGAATTCATGAATCGGTCATTGTTACTTTGTTCATCAGTATCCTTTTGCTGGTGCTGGGACTAATTTTGACAAGCGGATTCAGTGTAGAGAATCCCTCCAGACGTCAGCTGGCGGTAGAGTCTTTTGTACTCTGGCTGCAGAAATTCTATGAGGGTCCTCTGGGTCCGAAGGGAAAAAGGTATGTACCGTACATGATGACCATTGCCTGCTATGTCGCACTGGCGAATATCTTTTATGTATTTGGCATCAAGCCGCCGACGAAAGATCTGACAGTGACGGCTGCTCTGGCTGTTATGTCCATCGTACTCGTACAGATGGCCGGAATTCAGACAAAAGGCGTGAAAGGCTGGCTGCACAGTTTTCTGGAACCCATGCCCGCCATGCTGCCCATGAACATTCTGGAGCTTTTTATCAAACCTGTATCCCTTTGCATGCGACTGTTCGGTAACGTGCTCGGCGCATTTATCATCATGTGTATGATCGAGGGTCTGGTGCGGATCATCGTACCGGTTCCGTTCTCGTTGTATTTTGATTTCTTCGACGGACTGATCCAGGTATACGTATTTACCCTGCTGACATCCATGTATATTGCAGAGGCAGTGGAGTAAGAGAACGTTTGTATTAGTAAATTTTTAGGAAAGATTTTTTTGAGAAAAGGAGAATAAGATTATGTTTACAGCAATTGGCGCAGCTATCGCAGCTCTTGCAGGCGTAGGTGCAGGTGTAGGTATTGGTATTGCTACAGGTAAGGCAGT
>CALZMS010000015.1 GCA_945788595.1 uncultured Lachnospiraceae bacterium | reverse complement strand
GAAGCCAGGTGGGACTGGTATTTCAGTATCCGGAGCATCAGCTGTTTGAGACTGATGTGCTGACAGATGTGTGTTTCGGTCCGAAAAACCTGGGCTGCAGCGAGGAAGAATGCAAGGAGAGAGCTCTGGAGGCTCTTCGGCAGGTGGGTTTAAAAGAAAAATATTATCATATGTCTCCCTTTGATCTGTCCGGCGGACAGAAACGCCGGGTGGCCATCGCCGGAGTGCTGGCCATGAATCCCAAAATGCTGGTGCTGGACGAGCCCACAGCAGGACTGGATCCCAAAGGCAGAGACGATATTCTTGATAAAGTGAAAGAGCTTCATGAGACCCGGGGCATCAGTATTGCCATCGTGTCTCACAGTATGGAGGATATGGCCAAGTATGTTGAACGTATCATCGTTATGAACCACGGTCATATGCCCTTTGACGGGACACCCCGGGAAGTCTTTTCCCATTATCTGGAACTGGAAAAAATAGGGCTGGCGGCACCGCAGATTACCTATATCATGCATGCTCTGGCTGAACACGGACTGGCAGTGAACACTGAGGCCACAACGGTTTCCGAAGCAAAGGAAAGCATTCTGAAGGCCCTGGGTCGCTGACCGCAGGAAAAAAGTATGTTAAAAGATATAACGATAGGTCAGTATTATCCGGCGGATTCCGCCATCCATAAACTGGACCCGCGAGTAAAAATCATTGCAACTGTAATTTACATTGTAAGTCTGTTTGTCACCAACAACTGGATCGGCTATCTGGCGGCTTTTCTGTTTCTGGCAGCCTGTATAAAGATATCCAAAGTGCCTCTTTCCTTTATTTTAAAAGGTATGAAATCCATTGCTTTTCTTCTGGGTATAACGGTGGTATTTAACCTGATCTTTACCCCGGGAGATGATGTGCTGGTGACCTTCTGGAAGATCACGATCACAGAAGCCGGTCTTCAGATGGCTGTGCGCATGGCCATCCGTCTGAGTTTCCTGATCGTAGGTACGTCACTGATGACACTGACTACCACACCGAACCAGCTGACCAACGCGCTGGAGCGTCTGATGAAACCCTTAAGCTTTATGCTGCCGGTGCATGAGATCGCCATGATGATGTCCATTGCGCTCAGATTTATCCCTATTCTTATGGAAGAAACAGATAAGATCATGAAGGCGCAGATGGCCAGAGGCGCAGATTTTGAGACGGGAAATATCATTGTCCGGATCAAAAATATGGTGCCCCTGCTGGTGCCGCTGTTTATTTCCGCATTCCGCCGAGCCAACGATCTGGCTATGGCCATGGAAGCCCGCTGTTATCACGGCGGATCGGGACGTACGCAGATGAAACCGCTGTCCTACAGAAGCGGTGACTGGGTGGCATATGGTATCGCCTGGGGGTATCTGGCGGTTTGTATTGTGCTGAGGATTATTTTTTGACTATTGTCATTGGTCGCCATCGGGTCAGATAAAGCTGGCTCCGATGGCATGTTTTAAGTTGCCATGCATATGAAAAAATGATCCAGAGAATTATTTTTGAGTTGCTATGCATATGGAAAAATGGTCCAGTGGACCATTTTTGAGTGGAGTTTAATGTTATGAAAAGAGTGCGTCTGACGGTAGCCTACGACGGTACCAATTATGCGGGATGGCAGGTACAGCCCAATGCGCTGACAGTGCAGGAGGTGCTGGATCAGTGCCTCAGCGATCTGTTAAAGACAACCATACACACCCTGGGAGCCAGCCGGACCGATGCCGGGGTGCATGCCCTGGGAAATATAGCGGTATTTGATACCGAGGCCCGAATGCCTGCAGATAAATACGCTTTTGCTCTGAACACGCGCCTTCCGGAGGATATCCGCATACAGAAGTCCGAGGAAGTGGCGCCGGATTTTCATCCCCGGTTCTGCCATACGGTTAAGACGTATGAGTACCGTATTCTGAACCGCACGTTCCCGGATCCTACGAGAAGATTCAACAGCGTGCATATCTACGGCAATCTGGATATCGAGGCCATGCAGCGGGCGGCAGCCTGTCTGGAGGGCACCCACGATTTTAAAAGCTTTGCCACGGAAAATCCCCAGGTGATGGACACTGTTCGCACGATCTATAAGACAAAGCTCTGGAAGGAAGAGGATATGATCCACTTCCAGATTACAGGCAACGGCTTCCTCTATAATATGGTGCGCATTATTGTGGGAACACTTCTGGAAGTGGGAAAAAACGCGATTCGGGCAGAGGATATGCCTTCCATCCTTGCGGCAAAAGACCGCACCAAAGCCGGACCCACAGCCCGGGCGAAGGGATTGACTCTTGTTCAGATCCGGTATCCCGATGAGGAGAAAGACCCTGAAAGAAGGAATGCGGCTGAAATCACACTAAAAGAAGAGGCAGGGCTTAAGTAATACGAAAAGAAGCTGGAACAACGCAGAACCAGACCGAAGAAATTTCCGGGAACAGTAGAAAAATATAAAACGAAACTGGAAAAAATAGCCGAAAAACCAGAGAATCACATAAAAAATGGTTGACACACCCGGCTCAGTATAGTAGAATAAATCACTGTGACGTAGTGAGTGAATGTCTGCGCCAAAGCCCCGGCGGCAGATATTTTCCGCTGAGAAATGTATTGAGAGCGTGAGCTTATCGCATGGATCGGCAGTCGGCCTCACACCGACGATAGATTATCAACATTTACAGATTAAACAGGAGGTAACATCCATGAAAACATACATGGCTAATCCGGATAAGATTGAGAGAAAATGGTATGTAGTTGATGCTGAAGGACAGACACTTGGTCGTCTGGCATCTGAGGTAGCTAAAGTTTTAAGAGGAAAAAACAAACCGGTTTATACTCCTCACGTTGATACAGGCGATTACGTAATCGTTGTAAACGCAGACAAAATTGCAGTAACCGGCAAAAAGATGGAGCAGAAAATCTACTATCATCACTCCGATTACGCTGGTGGCATGAAAGAAGCTACACTGGCTGAGATGATGAACAAGAAGCCGGAGAAGGTTATCGAGCTCGCTGTTAAAGGTATGCTTCCGAAGGGACCGCTTGGAAGAGCTATGATTAAGAAACTGCATGTATACGCTGGACCGGATCATGAGCAGGCAGCTCAGAAACCGGAAGTACTGACATTCTAAGAGGAGGTTTAAGACATGGCTACTAATAAATATTACGGAACAGGAAGAAGAAAAACATCCGTTGCCAGAGTATATCTGGTACCGGGAACAGGTAAGATCACCATCAACAAACGTGACATCGACGAGTATCTGGGTCTTGAGACTCTGAAGGTTATCGTTCGTCAGCCGCTTGTTGCTACAGATAATTCCGATAAATTTGACGTTATCGTAAACGTACGCGGTGGCGGATACACAGGTCAGGCTGGTGCCATTCGTCATGGTATCTCCCGTGCCCTGCTGACAGTAGACAGCGATTTCAGACCGGTTCTGAAAAAAGCCGGATTCCTGACTCGTGACCCGAGAATGAAAGAGCGTAAGAAGTACGGTCTCAAAGCCGCTCGTCGTGCTCCGCAGTTCTCCAAACGATAATTTCGATTATCACAGACAAATCAATTCAAACAGCACAGCAAAATGGACTCGCCTGGCGGGTCCATTTTTTACTTTACCGGCACAACTTTTGTGCTGGTATTTACATAGGTGACCTTGACTTTCACAGAAACACGAATATCATAGACTTATGATATACCAACTCGTAAGTCTGCAATTTGTAAAAACAAGGAGAACGCTATGTTTTATTGTCGAGAAGAAGAACTTCAAACGATGAACCGGCGATCTAT
Organism: uncultured Lachnospiraceae bacterium; assembly: GCA_945788595.1. GTDB lineage: Bacteria > Bacillota > Clostridia > Lachnospirales > Lachnospiraceae > UBA11957. The sequence continues at coordinate 6,977 of CALZMS010000015.1, read as the reverse complement.
AATTCTGTGATTTCAGCCATCGCCGGTGGAGTCAGTCGCTTGAATGAAATATCCACCAAGGTCGGGCTGGAATCCGGTATCTGCACGAAATACCTGAAAGTATTGTTGGATTTAGGAATACTAAAAAAAGAGACTCCCATTACAGAGAAGCCCGGCCTTTTTTAAGAAAACGAATGCAATCTGACATTTTTTATAGCCTGTATTTTAATAAAACAGAAACATTTCTTAAAAAATATGAAAACATACGAGCAATATAATGAGTTTAACAAGTGAAGCAAAAGGAGGTAGCTACATTGAATAAAAATGATTAGGAATTTCTGGTGAAGAAAATCCGTACTCAGTATATTGAGAAAACTCATACCAAGCTTGATGAGCTTAAAGTGCTTGATGCGAAGGTCAAGTGCCCGGCCAATGTGTTTGCTGGAATCTTTGGTACAGTTAGTGCCCTGGTAATGGGAAGCGGCATGAGCATGGCTATGACCGATGTGGGACAGGTTCTGAACAGCCCAAATCCTATGGTGGTTGGAATCATAATCGGTCTGGTGGGAATGGGAATGGCCATTTTGAATTATCCCATGTATAAGGGCATTCTGAATTCCCGCCGCAGAAAATATGCAGATAAGATTGTTGCGCTCAGCGATAAAATCATGAGAGAATGCTGATAACGGCGATAAAATACAAATAATCTTTCCCGGCAGAAAAAACATAAACAAAACTTTAACATTACCATGATACAATACCTGCGATTACCTTGAAATTATGGAGGTTTACCCATGTTTAAGATATTGGTTGTGGAAGACGATAAAGAATTGAACAGAACAGTCTGCGCTTTCCTGAACAGTAGCGGATATGAGGCTACCGGGTGTCTGAGCGCAAATGAGGCATATGATGCAATTTATGCCAGTATGTTTGATCTTATTGTGTCCGATATTATGATGCCCGGTGTAGATGGATTTGAGTTTGCCCGTAATATCCGGGAGGTAAACAGCGAAATTCCCATTTTGTTTATGACTGCCCGTGATGATATTGCTTCCAAGCAAAAAGGTTTTCGGATCGGCGTGGATGACTATATGGTCAAGCCTATTGACCTGTAGGAGCTTTTCTTACGGATCGGAGCGCTTCTTCGCCGTGCTAAGATTGCATCTTCACGAAAAATCGAGATCGGCAGCTTCGTTATGGATGCGGACGAACATACGGCCTGTCTGGACGGAGAAGAAATACCGCTGACCAACCGTGAATTTTCCATTTTATATAAACTGCTGAGCTATCCGAAAAAGACCTTTACGAGAAAACAGCTCATGGATGAATTCTGGGATGCGGATACGGAAACTGCGCCGCGGGCCGTGGATGTGTATATGACAAAGCTCCGTCAGAAGCACTCCTGCTGTGATGCCTTTGAAATCAGGACGGTTCACGGGCTGGGATATAAGGTGGTGCTGACATGAAGCAGGAAAAGCATATCGTTTCCATCTTAAAATTCGTCTATCACTATGCGATATTTTTTCTCCTGGTTGCATTTGTGACTACAAGCTGTACGATTCTGTTCGTATCGACCTTTTTCGATACGCTGAATATCCCGCTGACGGACGAAAACATCAGCACGGCAGCTAAGCTGACCTTTGGCAATTGTTTATTGCTGAGTCTTTTGTTTACGCTGATCGACGCTTTGCGGCGCAAATACACTGTATTGCGGCCGGTCAGGCATATTGCTGAGGACGCTGAAAAAATCATGCAGGGAGATTTTTCCGTGCGGATCAAACCACAAGTGCAGCTTGCGACGGATGAAACTTTTAATGAGATCATCGAATGCTTTAATAAAATGGCACAGGAGCTGCAAAGTGTGGAGACCTTGCGGACGGACTTCATTGCCAATGTCTCTCACGAGATGAAAACGCCCCTTTCCATCATGCAGAACTACGGTACTTTATTACAGGCACCGGACCTTTCTGATGAAAAGCGCATGGAATATGCCAAAGGTGTCACCGACGGCTCCCGACGTTTGGCGGATATGATGACAAATATTCTGAAGCTGAACCGTCTGGAAAATCAGCAGATTTTTCCGCAGACCACGGAATTTGATCTGGGAGAGCAGCTTTGCGAATGTCTTCTGCAATACAAAAACGTATGGGAGAAGGCAGAGATTGAGATCAAGACAGAGATTGCGGAAAATGTTATGATTAAAGCTGATGCAGAACTCCTGGGGCTGGTATGGAACAATCTTTTTTCCAACGCTTTTAAATTTACGCTGGAAGGCAGTACAGTTTTCGTTAGCCTGACAGTAGATGATGAATATGCTATTGTCAAGGTGCAGGATACCGGCTGCGGTATGACGGCAGAGGTGGGGGCTCATATTTTTGAGAAATTTTATCAGGGAGATACCTCTCGCTCGATTCAGGGAAACGGGCTTGGACTTGCTTTAGTAAAACGGGTGATTGATATCATGCACGGTGAGATCAGTGTGGAAAGTTCTCTTGGTGTGGGGACGACTTTTACTGTAAGGATGCGGAGGGGCTGATATGAATTGTAAGGAGCTTGGAAAAACAGTGCTGTTTCCACATATTGTTGTTCTTTGTCTTTTGTTGCCTGCCACAACCTGCTTTTTAACATATGCTATGCTGGCTTTAGAAGAAAATGAGCCTGTTCGCATTGGTGCATATATTTTTGCCACGTATACGCTGACAGTGTGGTGTGCGAGGATACCCCGGATTATTCGGTGTTTTTTGAAAATAAAAAACGAGAATAAATATGCGCAGATCTGGCAGGGGGATACCCGTCTGCGGATGAAGGTGACGCTGACCGGAAATTTCCTTTGGAATGGAGCTTATGCGATCCTGCAATTAGGTCTGGGAATCTGTCACAGATCTTTTTGGTTTTATTCATTGGCAGGATATTATTTTTGTCTGGCATTTATGCGGTTTTTTCTCGTATGCCACATAGCTCGCCACAAGCCCGGTGAGAAGCTGCAGGCGGAACTGCGAAGATATCGTATTTGCGGCTGGGTATTTCTGTTAATGAATCTGACAGTGTCGGTCATGATATTTTACATGATTTATGTAAATCGCTTCGTCAGACATCATGAGGTCACCACGATTGCTATGGCTGCATATACCTTTACTACGCTGACTCTGGCAATTATTAATTTAATCAGGTACCGCAAATATAATAGTCCGGCGTATTCAGCTTCCAAAGCAATTTCTCTGGCGGCGGCCTGTGTGTCCATGCTGACTCTGGAAAGTACCATGCTGACCACGTTCAGTAATGGAACGATGACACTGCAGAGACAGATGGCATTTATGGGAATCAGCGGTGCTGCTGTTTCGATATTTATCATCATTATGGCAATCTGTATGATCGTTCAGAGCAGTAAAAAAATAAAACGTATGGAGAAATCAAATGGACAATAAAGAAAACTTTAAGATGACGTATTCTGCAGAGCAGCAGGAGGAAATTCAGTCTATCCGGAAAAAATATATGCCGGCAGAAGAAGATAAGATGGAGCAGCTTCGTGCTCTGGATGCTGGTGTTACCAGAAAAGCCACGGCAATTTCGATTGTTGTGGGAGTGGTTGGCGCGCTCGTTCTGGGTGTCGGCATGAGTCTTGCCATGTCCGATTTTGGGAAACTGATCGGAGAGCTGGCTGTTCCGGTCGGGAGCGTTGTCGGATTTCTTGGCATCGGCATCCTGGCCTGTGCCTACCCTTTGTATAATCGTATATTAAAAAAAGAGCGAGAGAAAATTGCTCCCGATATTATCCGTCTGACGGATGAATTGCTGAAATAAGGGCAATTTTGGGACTGCCCTCTGGACATTGCACATATTTACGCGGCAGCACAGGAAACCAAGGATTTCTGTACCACATTGGTGGTTCTGGTCTGTTACGTTCCGAATCCGGTGCTGTAGGTTTGAACAGGAGTGGAGATTATGTCAGTTTTGATGTAATCTCCATTATTCTTGTCTGCGAAAAGTTAATTCATAATTCCAAAACGCTCTTGAAAAAGTTATAATTTTCGCATACGCTATACAAGGTGAAAGGTATCTTTGCAGAAGTCAGAGAGTTACTGGAAACGCAGAATAATAAAAGCTGAATCTGCGCTGTTCTATATCTGAAAGCGCAGAGTTAAAAAGGAGATTTTTATGGAAACCATGTATTTTGTAGTAGAAAGTATCGACGGCGATTACGCCAATCTTCGCAGAACTGACAACGAATCCGGAAATACCCGCGTAGTGGCACGGGCGCTTCTTCCAATGGAGATTAGAGAAGGCACGCAGCTGAAGTGGGAGATGCTGCAGTATGAGATCGTAGATTGATCTATAGAAAGAAAAGTCGGACGAAGAATAAAAAACAATCCATCAGTCATAGTCTGTAAACCATGGCAATTGTGTAATACCAGAAAACAGAAAAATTAATATATGTATGATTTGCCGGCTGCCAGAGGACTAGTTCCTAGGCTATTTTCTGCCCCTATAAATCTGCGAAAGGAGAGCGTCATGCGTCTGATCCAACAAATAAGATATAAAAAGTCAGAGCTTCATGCAGGCAAAGACATCCTGGCCGGAATCATCATAGCGCTGGTGTCCATCCCCATATCCATGGGCTATGCCCAGATTGCCGGTCTGCCGGTGGTGTATGGTCTGTATGGATCGCTGCTTCCTATTTTAGTATTTGCATTTTTGAGTACGTCTCCACAATTTGTGGTAGGAGTGGATGCCATGCCGGCGGTCATGGTAGGAAGCCTGTTATCCCAGCTGGGGATTGCGGCGGAATCGCCGGAGGCTATGAAGATTGTTCCACTGCTTTCCGTCCTGACAGCGGCCTGGTTCCTTGTGTTTTACGTGATCAAAGCCGGCAGAGTCCTGCGGTACATATCCACACCAGTCATGGGAGGATTTATCTCGGGTGTTGGCACAACGATCATTCTGATGCAGATTCCAAAACTGTTTGGCGGCAGTGCCGGAGTAGGTGAAATATTTTCCCTGCTTGGCCACCTGGCAGAGCAGCTGCAGCTGTTTCACCCGCTTTCCGCAGTGCTGGGATTTGGCACGGTAGTGATCCTGCTTATCTGTAAAAAATTTATTCCGAAAGTGCCCATGACAGTGATCATGATGGTGGTGGGCGCCATATTGCAGGTGTTCTGTCATCTGGACCAGTATGGCGTGAAGCTGCTCCCCCAGGTGGAAGCGGGGCTTCCGGCCCTGGTTTTGCCTGACATCAGTCTGCTGGCGGAACACACATCCCAGCTTCTTTTGCAGTCCCTAAGTATTGCCGCAGTGATTATGGCGCAGACGTTACTGGCTACGGGAAATTATGCCATGCGTTACAACGATACAGTGGACAATAATGCGGAACTTCTGGCTTATGCGGCCATGAATGCGGCCGGCGGAATTGTAGGCTGCTGCCCGATCAACGGATCTGTTTCCCGAAGCGGCATAGCAGATACCTTTGGCGTCCGGTCTCAGATCATGTCAGTGGCGGCTGCCGCAACGATGCTGGTGGTTTTACTGTTTGGAACCCCGCTTTTACAGTATCTTCCGGTGCCGATTCTGACGGGTATCGTTATCGTGGCACTGATCGGTATTCTGGAAATACCACTGTGTAAGCGTCTGTGGAAGACCAGCCGGAATGAATGGATCGTCTTTCTTTTGTGCTTTTTGGGTGTGTTGATCTTTGGTACAGTCCCCGGCGTAGTGATCGGCTGTCTGCTTTCCTTTGCCGAGGTGGCAGTGCGGGCCGTAGCGCCGCCCACATCCTTTGTGGGCAGGATCCCCGGGCAGGGTAATTTCTATCCGCTGGACAGGAACAGCGCGGCCCGTCCCATCGAACATGCCGTGATCTACCGCTTCAGCGGCAATCTGTTTTTTGCCAATATTGACCGGTTTCAGCAGGAAATTGAGGGCGCGGTCAGAGAGGATACAATAGTTGTGGTGGTGGATGCCAGAGGCATAGGCAGCATAGATGTAACAGCGGCAGACCGCCTTGTGCTTCTGTACAGAAATCTCATGAATCGCGGTATTCATCTGTATCTGGCAGAGCACGACGGCTCACTCAACGACCAGCTGAGAATGCTTGGCGCTAAGAGTTTGATCGAGGCAGGTGCGGTACGGCGGACGATTACGCTGGCATTACAGGATGTGGGCATAGAGAAGCCATACACGTTGATGGATAAAAATCCCATGCTGGACGCTTTGCTCTCGTCTCTTCCGGAAACGGATCTTGCGCTGGCGGAATTTGAGTGGGCCTTTGGTGCAGAAGCAGAAAGGTATCTGCAGCAATTTGCCGAAGAAACGGCCGATGAGCTGGTGAAACAGCCGGAGATTCTGGAGGATAAGCATCTGCATACTCATTGGGGCAGCTTAAGCCTTGTGGATGAGGATGAACTTATGGAACATCTGGAGCTTCGTCTGGAACAGATGAGACAGAAAGGCATCATTACGTCGGAACAGGCAAAACAGCTGGAGAAGCGTATTGAAAAGAGAAAAGCAGAGGCGGAAAAATATCTGCAGGAGATAGATCCTCATGTGATCGAGCGCCTGATCGAGCATCGTCATTTGCTGAGGATGCGTATGAAAGAGCGAAATCCGGAAGAATACGCCCATATGCGGCAGCTTCAGCGGGAATGGTATCTGCAGTTAAAAGAAAGAGATCCGCAGTTGGCGGAGAAACTGAAAAAATTCTATGAGGCTATAGAATAACATGCATAGAATACGAGGAAAAATCACGCATACCGCAGCATGAAATGCTGGCATAGATATTTTCAGTGAAAGAATACGATGAGAAGGGGCAGTTACTGACCAAGGTCATTTAGTTGAGACGTTGGTTACTGACGGTCCCTTTTTCAATAAATAAAAGAAAATACATATTGCCACAAATTGACAATTTTTCTCAATAAACTATAATATTAAGAAAAAGTTTACGAAGGAGGGAGAAACATTATGTGGCTTTTTATGGCAGTGCTATCTTCCCTGTTTGCCGGTTTGAC
>CALZMS010000014.1 GCA_945788595.1 uncultured Lachnospiraceae bacterium | reverse complement strand
TATGGAGGTGAGGGCTCTGGGCTTCAAGCCATATCTGGCTCCGGCCATGTCCTCCGCGGTGCTTACGATTCTGGCTCTGATCCGGGGAGAATGGCAGTACAGTGCAGCCTGGCTCAATGGACTGTATTTTGGTGCCCTGAACCGGCAGACCGCCCGGGGAGTTGAGTGGGAAATGACGCCGCTTCCGGATGCCCTGTTTGACAGGCTGGAAGAATCCTTTGAAAGTCTGGGGAAAATGGTATGGAACTGATCGTGGTATGGCCGAAACGGGAAAAGGAAGAGCGGCTGAAAGATGTACTCTCCAAAGCACTGGCAGAAATTGGGGTGACGCAGATCATCAGAGCACCGGACGAACTGGCAGCAGCAGTACAAAAAGCTGATTTGCATAAAAAACGCCTTCTGTTTGCTGCAGATGTGGGCGAAACCGGTATCAATCTGCAGCTGTATGCCATGCTGGAGATCCTGCGGAAAAATGCTGGCTGTCTGCAAAACAGTGCAGCCGGTATTGTGGTGGATGGCAGCAGTGAATTTTATACAAAATCCTGCGGACGGGAGATCGCCGGGACAGTCAACGATGCAGGCTGCTGGCTGGTGGGACGGCCGCTGGCGGAAGGAACAGGAAGCCTGAAAAACTATCAGGTGCAGGCAGGAAATTATCACTGCTCACTTTATGAGGCCTATGTCCGCAGTGTGACAGACCTTGTCCGGCGAGTGGCAAAGTTTCAGAAGCCTGCGTATCAGCATCCGAAACTTGTGTGTGTGCATTCCTGTAATCCCGGGACCTCCAATACACTGCAGCTTTGGAGTGAGATAAAATCTCAAATTGAACCAAAAATGCAGCTTCGGGAGATATCACTCAGAAACGGAACGATTCCGGACTGTGCCGGATGCTCCTATGAGATGTGTATGTATTACAGCAGAAATTCCAGCTGCTTTTATGGTGGCCCCATGGTGGAGGAGGTGTATCCGATGCTGGAGGAGAGCGATGGGCTGGTGCTTCTGTGTCCGAATTACAATGACGCTCTGGGCGCTAATCTGACTGCTTTTATCAACCGCTTGACGTCCCTGTTCCGGAAAAAGCCCTTTGACGATAAATGTCTTTTCGCTCTGATCGTGTCAGGGTACAGCGGGGGCGATATTCTGCAAAAGCAGCTGATCGGAGGATTGAACATGAATAAATCCTTCATATTGCCGGGAAATTTTTCCCTGGCAGAAACAGCAAATCATCCGGGCAGTATCATGGACATACCGGATATACACCAGAAGGCAGCGCAGTTTGCCGGAAATATCCTGTCCTGTATGCTGGGACAGGAGGCAGAAGCACAGCCTTAATAATATTAAAACTATAAATAAATTAAATAGAATTAATTCATTTTACTTTATGATTTGACAGTCCTATAATGAAACCAGAGACAGGAAAAGAACCCTGTCAGTATACAAGAATTGAACAAGATCATGATTGAACAGAGAGGAGATTCAATATGTTTCAGACAGCCGAAAGAATGGAAGCACTTCCGTTTTCCGGAATTCGTGTAATGATGGAAAGAGCAAACAAGATGCAGAAAGAGGGACGCGATATCATCCATATGGAAATCGGCCGTCCGGATTTTGATACACCGGAAGTCATCAAAAAAGCAGCTTACGACAGCCTGGAAAAAGGGCGTGTTTTCTATACATCAAATTACGGTACTCCTGAGCTTCGCGCAGCCATCGCTGAGAAGCTGACCAGAGAAAACAGCGTGGAGTACAAACCGGAAGAGATCCTGGTAACTATCGGCGTAGGTGAAGGTACATATGCCTCCATGGCAGCCTTCCTGAACAAGGGTGATGAGGTCCTGGTACCCAATCCGGTATGGCTGAATTACATTCACGTACCGCATTTCTTCGGTGCTGTTCCGGTGACCTATTCTCTGAAGGAAGAGAACGATTACCAGATCGATATGGACGAGATCGAGAGCAAGATCACAGATAAGACCAAAATGATGGTTATCAATACACCGGGAAATCCCACCGGTACCGTACAGAGCCGTGAGACACTGGAAAAACTGGCAGAGATCGCGAAAAAGCACGACCTGATCGTAGTGGCAGATGAGATCTACGAGAAACTGGTTTACGGCGGAGCAAAGCATGTCAGCATCGCTTCCCTTCCGGGTATGAAAGAAAGAACCATTACCCTGAACGGATTTTCCAAATGCTACTCCATGACAGGCTGGAGACTTGGTTACTGCGCAGCACCCGTGGAGCTGATCCAGGGACTGGTTCGTGTACATCAGTATATCAATACCTGTGCTTCTTCCTTCGTACAGGATGCCGGTGTGGTAGCTCTGGAAAAAGCGGAACCGGATGTACAGATGATGGTAAAAGAGTACGAAAAGAGAAGAAATTACGCTGTGGAAGCTCTGAACGCCATGGAAGGCATCAGCTGCAAAGTACCGGAGGGCGCATTCTATATCTTTGTTAATGTAAAATCCCTGGGTATGACTTCTGCAGAAGTAGCCGATTATCTTCTGGATCATGCAGGCGTTGCCTGTGTTCCGGGTTCAGCCTTTGGAACAGAAGGAGAAGGCTATGTCCGTCTTTCCTACGCCTGCAGCTATGAGCGCATCGTAGAGGCAATGGACAGAATGGCAAAAGCATTTGAAGAACTGAGAAACAGATAATAGACAGTGAGGAAAAACAAGCGATTGCTTCAGGAGGAAAACAGCAATGAACGCATATATCAGCCGTGTTATTGAAGGTGTGAAAGCTAAATATCCGGAACAGCCGGAGTTTTGTCAGACCGTGGAAGAAGTGCTTTCTTCTCTGGAACCGGTGGTAGAAAGACATCCGGAGTATGAAAAAGTGGATCTGCTGAATCGAATGGTAGAACCGGAAAGAATGTTTACTTTCCGGGTGACATGGCAGGATGACCAGGGACAGTGGCATACGAATACCGGTTACCGGTGCCAGTTCAACGGAGCAATCGGACCGTACAAAGGCGGACTTCGTTTTCAGCCTAATGTTACACCGAGCATCATGAAATTCCTCGGATTTGAACAGACCTTTAAAAATAGTCTGACGGGTCTACCCATCGGCGGTGGTAAAGGTGGTTCCGACTTTGATCCCACAGGAAAAAGCGACAACGAGATCATGCGCTTCTGCCAGAGCTTTATGCAGGCTCTGTACCGCTACATCGGACCGGATGTGGACGTTCCGGCCGGCGATATGGGCTGCGGCGGAAGAGAGATCGGCTATCTGTTCGGCGAGTACAGAAGACTGAAAGGCACTTTTGAAAACGGAGTGCTGACAGGAAAAGGCTTTTCCTACGGCGGCAGCCTGATTCGTCCCGAAGCTACCGGATATGGTGCTGTTTACTATCTGGAAAACGTGCTGAAGGATGACGGACAGGACATCAAAGGCAAAACCATTGCCTGTGCCGGTTTCGGCAACGTTACCTGGGGCATCTGCAAAAAGGCCACAGAGCTGGGAGCAAAGGTTGTGACACTTTCCGGACCGGACGGTTATGTATACGATCCGGACGGCGTAAATACACCGGAAAAGATCGCTTACCTTGTGACCATGAGAAATTCCGGACGAAACAAGGTTCAGGACTATGCCGATAAATTCGGCGTGGAATTCTTCCCGGGTGAGAAACCCTGGGGCGTAAAAGTTGACATCTGTATGCCTTCTGCTATGCAGAACGATGTTCACCTGAAAGAAGCAAAAATGATTGCCGAAAACCATGTGCGCTATTATATTGAGGTTGCCAACATGCCCACCACCAACGAAGCACTTCGTTTCCTGATGGAGCAGGAGGATATTATCGTAGCACCGTCCAAAGCTGTAAATGCAGGCGGCGTTGCCACCTCTGCCCTGGAGATGAGCCAGAACAGCGAACGTCTGGTATGGACAGAAGAAGAAGTGGACGCGCAGCTTCATAATATTATGAACACCATTTATAAAAATTCAGTTGATGCTGCAAAACGCAACGGATTAGGGTATAATCTTGTAGCAGGAGCCAATATCGCCGGTTTCGAGCGTGTAGCAGAAGCCATGATGGAACAGGGCGTATTTTAAGATAAGAGAAGAAAGGAATAACATATGAAAATCGTAGTACTTGATGGTTACACCGAAAATCCGGGAGATCTTTCCTGGGACGAACTTGCAAAACTTGGAGAACTGACCGTATATGACCGTGTATCCTATGTAGACGCACCGGTGATCCGTGAAAAAATCGGTGACGCGGATATCGTTATCACCAACAAAACACCGCTGACAAAGGAGACCTTTGACGCCTGCCCGAATATCAAGGCAGTTGCTGTACTGGCTACAGGATATAACGTAATCGATTATGCTTATGCAAAGGAAAAAGGCATTCCGGTAATGAATGTACCTACATACGGTACCCAGATCGTGGGACAGTATGCCGTAGGTCTTCTGATGGAGATCTGCTCTCACTTTGCTCACCATGATGCCGCTGTAAAAGAAGGCAGATGGGAGAACAACGATGACTGGTGCTTCTGGGATTACCCGATGATTGAGCTATATGGAAAAACAGCCGGTATCATCGGCCTGGGAAGAATCGGCCAGTCAACTGCCAGAATCCTGAATGCCATGGATATGAAGGTTCTTGCCTATGACGCTCATGAGACAGAATCCGGACGCGCTCTGGCTGAGTATGTGGATCTGGATACACTTCTGGCACAGTCAGATGTGATCTTCTTACATTGCCCGCTGTTCCCCTCCACAGAAGGCATCATCAATAAAGAAAATATTGCCAAAATGAAGGACGGCGTGATCCTGATCAACAACAGCCGCGGACAGCTGGTGGTAGAGCAGGATCTTGCGGACGCATTAAACAGCGGAAAAGTATACGCTGCCGGTCTGGATGTTGTTTCCACAGAACCGATCAAAGCAGATAACCCGCTTTTGACAGCGAAAAACTGTCTGATTACACCCCATATTTCCTGGGCAGCTCAGGCAGCCCGCCAGAGAATCATGGACATCACCGTGGATAATGTGAAAGCCTTCCTGAACGGTCAGCCGACCAATGTGGTGAATAAATAAAATGAGCTCTTTACGACAGAATGCAGACAAGATCATAAATTCTTCCTTAAACGCTGTGCTGCCAGACCGTGCCGTGGAAAAAGCCCTGAAGCAGTTTCAGGGCAATGGGGGGCGCACGGTTCTGGTGGCAGCCGGCAAAGCTGCCTGGCAGATGGCAGCTGCAGCGGTCCGTGTCCTGGGAAAAGTGGATGATGGTATCGTAATCACAAAATATGACCATGTCAAAGGAGAGATCCCCGGGGTGGAATGCTATGAGGCAGGCCATCCCGTGCCGGATCAGAACAGCTTTGATGCCACAGAAAAAGCCCTGGAAAAGGTCAGTGGTCTTGATGAATATGACACAGTGATTTTTCTCCTTTCCGGCGGCGGCAGTGCGTTATTTGAAAAACCGCTGATTCCGGGAGAGGAGCTGCAGGATATCACAAGACAGCTTTTAGCCTGTGGCGCGGATATCGTGGAGATGAATACAATACGCAAACGTCTTTCCGCTGTCAAAGGCGGACGGTTTGCCATGGCCTGTATGCCTGCAAAGGTGTATGCCATCGTGCTCAGCGATATCGTGGGAGACCCCTTAGATATGATCGCTTCCGGCCCTGCCTATCCCGATGCTTCTACCTGCGAACAGGCACAAGCCATTGCAGAGAAATATCAGTTAAAGCTGTCCCCGCAGGCACATGAGCTTCTGAAACAGGAGACACCTAAGAACCTTTCCAATGTGACCACACAGATCACAGGAAGTGTGAGGGAATTGTGTAAAGCTGCTCAGGAGGCGGCTGAAAAGCTGGGCTATGAGACTATACTTCTGACTGATGAGCTGGGCTGTGAGGCCAGAGAAGCCGGAAGTATGATGGCCAGTATCCTCCGTACCTATGCTAGAACCGGGAAAAAATACTGCTTTATCGCCGGCGGCGAGACGGTGGTGCATCTGACCGGTACAGGTAAAGGCGGCAGAAATCAGGAGCTGGCGCTGGCGGCAGCAGCAGGAATTGACGGAATTGGCAATGCCTGTGTATTCTCGGTGGGAAGCGACGGAACAGATGGCCCTACCGACGCGGCAGGCGGCTACGTGGATGGCTCTACCATGGAACTGCTCAGAAGACAGAATATAGATCTATATACGATCCTTCACCAGAACGATGCTTACAGTGCTTTAAAAGCCGTCGGCGGACTGATCATCACCGGTCCCACCGGCACGAATGTCAATGACGTTGCGGTAGCGCTTCTGGATGAAAGATAGATGCTTACAGAAGAAGCCGGATCCTCTCTCCCTTGGATCCGGCTTTTTCAGCTTTATGCGTATGAGCTTGAGCAGAAATATCCCGATGTAAAATAAAAGTGGATGAATAATTTTATATGTACATAACTTCTAAAATGGCAAAGGCGGCAGGAAACTGTCGCTTTTGTCATTGTGTGCCTTCAATTGTCGTGCTGGCTATTTTCCCTTAAATGTTGTATACTGTGCAGAAGAAACAGAATGGAGAGGGAATACATATGGGAAAACGAGGTAAAAAAAACGGTAAACGAAACAGCATACTGGTCGCCCTGCTTTTAGTCTTTTTTGCCGCCGGCATCGGTGGTCAGAGTGGAAAAAACGATCAGCAGGAGCCTGTAGGATCACAGCAAAGCGTATTTTTTGAAGTATCAGAAGGGGAGACTCAGGAAGCTTCGGCAGAAATATCAACTGTAATGCCGACGGAGTCTGCTGTGGAAGCGGAACAAGCCGCTTCAGACGAAGAAGAATCTTTAACTGCATCTGAAACAGCTGTACAGGAGCCTGCATTACAGACGCTGTCTGTGGAGGAGATTCCCGCATATACCGGCGAGCCTGCCATAGAGATCAATGGTAATGTACCGAATTTTACAGACAAAGAGTATACAACAGAAGCTTTTGAAAAGTACAGTCCTCTGGATGAGCTGGGCCGCTGTGGTACGGCCTATGCCTGTGTGGGTGAAGAAATCATGCCCACGGAGGAGAGGGGCGCCATCGGTATGGTAAAACCCTCCGGCTGGCATACGGTAAAATACGATTTTGTGGATGGAAAGTATCTGTTTAACCGCTGCCACCTGATCGCTTATCAGCTCAGCGGAGAAAATTCTAATACTGAAAATCTGATCACCGGTACCCGGTATCTTAACGTAGAAGGCATGCTGCCTTACGAAAATCAGGTGGCGGATTATGTGCACGATACGGGGAAGCATGTGCTTTACCGGGTGACGCCGCTGTTTGAAGGGGATAATCTGGTGGCTTCCGGTGTGGAGATCGAAGCAGCTTCTGTGGAAGATCAGGGAAAATCGCTGAGCTTTCATGTATACTGCTATAATGTGCAGCCCGGAGTAGAAATTGATTATGCCACTGGGGAAAGTAAACTGAGTGATGACAGCGCTTTGAATGGGGATAATACTGCGGAGAAGAACAGTAATGCGTCTGGTAGTGATGATTCATCCAAAACACAGGCTGCAGATTTACAAAAAGAAGAGGATTCTTCTGCAAATTCGACAGCTAAGACAGCAGCAGTTGTGGCAATGAATTCTTCTGAGGAAGATGACAGCAGTGAAAATGCTGAAGTACAGGATTATGTACTGAATAAAAATACGAAAAAGTTCCATTATCCCTGGTGCTCCAGTGCAGATGATATTAAAAAGAAAAACCGGAAGGATTTTACCGGAACAAGAGATGAAGTGATAGCGCAGGGATATGTTCCGTGTAAACGGTGTAATCCATAGAGCTTTTCAGTTGAGATAAGATTACAGTTTTCAGTGAATACTATGAGTAACTGGGGGAAATTTATTGTAAAACATCTGCTCAAAAATCTTGAAATTCTTCAGGATTTCCCTGCTCTGGTCTTGCATTTCAAACAATAAATCTGTATAATAAGGATAGAATTTTGCACATAAACAGTGTGTACATACAGGGAGGAAGCTATGAGCGAATATAATGGCGCAGCAGTAGGCGCATTCGAAGCGGACAGCTATCTGGTTTGTTGTGTGGCGATTGACGCAGCAGTCAAGGCAGCAGATGTCAAAGTAGAAGGTATTGAACGTAACCGTCTGAAAAGCGGAGCATGTGTAAAATTGCGCGGACGTGTATCCGATATCAAGGCAGCTATGGAAGCTGCTGAGGAAGCCGCCAAACGCTTATCTCCGATTACGAAATCTGTAATTATCCCGGCACCCTCACCGGATACCGAGATCATGCTTCATATGACCATCAATAAATAAGGCAAAGGAGAAGAGTGATGAAAGACGCAGCTTACGGATTAGTTGAAGTTTTGGGAAGCTCCAATGCCATTCTCTGTGTAGATAAGATGGTAAAGACTTCCGACGTATATTTTAAGACCTGGAACACCAAATGCGGTGGACATGTAACGATTTTTATGGCAGGTGATCTGTCTGCAGTGAATGCGGCAGTCAATGCGGTTGCGGAGAATGCACCCTGTGAAGTATTTTACACAGCAGTGATCTCCAATCCCCATGAGGAAATGGTTAAGTTTGTAGAGGAAATGGCGGCTAAGTTCCCGGGTAAATAAAGAGAGCATGAAGGGGCTGTTGCATTGTGCAGCAGCCTTTTTTGTTGCCATGCATATTCTGGGAAACAAAAAGATTAGCCTGTTTGAAGAGATAGAAAGGAAAGAGAGAAAATGCAGGAGAATAACAATCCTTTTGCGCATCTTTGGGCTGTGCAAAGGCGTATGTTAAAACACACGGTGATAAAAATCGGTGTCTGTGCTTACTGGATCCTGCTGGCTATAGTAACGGGATTGCTGGTAGGAGCCTACAGCACTTTATTTGCCTGGACCCTGGGAAAAGCTGCAGGGTACAGGAATCAGTACAGTTGGCTGTTGTTTTTGCTGCCCCTTGGCGGACTGATCATCGTATTTCTGTACCGGGCGGCAAAGATCACTGTAGACAGGGGAACAAATCTGGTGATCAATTCTATCCACGCCAAGGATGAAGTGCCGGGGGTGATGGCGTTATTGATCTTTATTGCAACGATCATTACCCACCTGTTCAGCGGTTCGGCGGGACGAGAAGGGGCTGCCTTGCAGATGGGTGGAAGTCTCGGCAACGTGATCGCTCGCGTCCTGAAAAAGAATGAGCAGGAGGCCAAGCTTCTGATTATGTGCGGTATGAGTGCTGCTTTCGCGGCAGTGTTTGGTACACCGATGGCGGCGGCCGTGTTTTCCATGGAGGTAATCAGCGTTGGAATCATGCATTATTCAGCGCTGGTGCCCTGTATGTTTGCAGCTCTGGTGGCTTCCCGTTTTGCGGCTACCATGGGTATTGCGCCGGAGATCTTTCATATTCAGGAAATCCCTGCGCTGACGGTGGTAACAGGGGCGAAAATGTGCCTGTTGGCGCTGTGCTGCGCTGGTATCAGCATCTTTTTCTGTATATTCCTGCATATGGTGGGGCATTTGTATAAGCAATATCTGAAAAATCCCTATGTCCGGGTGTTTGTGGGAGGACTTATTATTGTAGGACTTACCCTGCTTCTGGGAACGAGGGATTTCAATGGTGCCGGAAATGAGCTGATCGAGAGAGCTATTTCCGGAGAAGTGGTTCCCTGGGCTTTTCTTATGAAAATGCTTTTTACAGCGCTGACGCTGGGAGCTGGCTTTAAAGGCGGTGAGATTGTACCAAGCTTTTGTGTGGGAGCTACCTTTGGCTGTCTGTTTGGTCAGCTGGTGGGCTTGTCTCCGTCTCTTTGCGCGGCGGCAGCCATGGCGGCAGTATTCTGCGGAGTGACCAACTGCCCGATCACCACGCTGCTGATCAGTTTTGAGCTGTTCGGATTTTCAGGGGTACCGTATTTTATGATCGCCATATCTTTAAGTTATCTGTTGTCCGGCTATAAGGGGCTGTACAGCGACCAGATTATTGTGTATTCCAAATATCGGCCGCATTTTATCAACCGCTATGTGGGAGATGAGTCGGAGGACGATCTGTTTGAAAGTTAGAGTTGGCTTAAACGTCAGGATAGATCGAATTGCTGATGGGTGCAGCTATGATTAATTTGCGCAATAATGTCATGGCGCTATTGGTGAGCAGAGGGATTTTTAATTGGTAAAAGTTTGAGTAAAAAGTTTGCTCTGCCGGGACATAGAGCTTTATTGACATCGATGTAGTGATTTGCTAAGATAAAGTGATGAAAAAAGAGAAATAAGCGGCTGACCGACAGCCGAATGGAGGTATAAATAAGTGGGAAAGATTATCTTAACCGGTGACAGACCGACAGGAAGACTGCATGTGGGACATTATGTAGGTTCCTTAAAGAGACGTGTGGAGCTTCAGAACTCCGGAGAGTATGAGAAAGTGCTGATTATGATCGCCGATGCGCAGGCATTGACAGACAATTTTGAGAATCCCGAGAAGGTTCGTCAGAATATCATCGAGGTAGCTTTGGATTATCTTTCTGTGGGACTTGATCCGACAAAGTCCACTCTGTTTATCCAGTCTATGGTGCCGGAATTGACAGAGATGACGTTTTATTATATGAATCTGGTTACAGTTTCCCGTCTGCAGCGTAATCCTACAGTAAAATCCGAGATTCAGATGCGTAATTTTGAGGCCAGTATTCCGGTGGGATTTTTCTGTTATCCCATCAGCCAGGCAGCAGATATTACAGCATTTAAGGCCACTACGGTACCGGTAGGTGAGGATCAGCTTCCCATGATCGAGCAGACCCGTGAGATCGTGCGTAAGTTCAACAGTGTTTACGGAGAGACACTGGTGGAGCCGGATGTGCTTCTGCCGGATAATAAGGCATGTCTGCGTCTGCCGGGTATCGATGGT
>CALZMS010000013.1 GCA_945788595.1 uncultured Lachnospiraceae bacterium | reverse complement strand
CACGATTCGACCGTTGTGCACACACACATAACTGTTTCCATGCCGGATGTCCGCATGGATCAGCTGCTGCGGCGGCCAGTTTGTCGGACCCCACTGGTCGGGATTTCCGTTTTGTGCCATAAACTGTCTCGCATGAGCATAGATTTCCATTACCCGCGCAAAATCATTCTCTGTTGTGTGTCGTATCTGCATGGTTCTTTACCTTTCTCATATTTTCAGTACTTTTTTTACTTCCCCGGCCATACCGCTGCCATCATCAAAGACATTGACATACGCATCGTTCCCCGTTCTCTCGCGAAATGCCGGATAAAGAAATCCTGCCGCCGGATTCCCCGGCTCGTATTCCCCTTCCAGAGGACTTAACGTGCAGATCAGATATGTATAAACCTCCTCTGACCCTTCCATCCATTCCTTATCCTGTCCCTTCACCGGAATATCGTACTGTCCGTAATATACAAAACAGGCAAAGGGATAGCCCGGTTTCAGATTTTCTCCGATCAGTTCATAGAATATGTCCAAAAATGCGTCATTTTTCAATGCGGATTCTTTGATGCCATCCAGAAGCTGCCAGATGCTTCCCGGCGTTCTGCTATTTTTCGGAATCTTATGCTCCCTCAGTTTTTCATTTGTCTCTGCCAGCAGCATCACTTTCGCATGATTCAGATGCTTCGTCCGTTCCGCCGGGGACAGCTTCAGAAAATGCGTGTTGAAGGTGCCGTCCACATATCCCTCTTCATCAAAATACGCCCCCGCGATCCGGGACACCGATGCTCTGGCCGGAGTCATCCGCCTGGTCAGCTCCAGCATGTCTTCTCGATTAATCATTGTTTGTTCTCCATTCATTCCTCCAGCAGCCGTCTCAGCAAAGCCTGGCGATTATTAATAAAATACAGGTCAGCCACATATCTTAATTTGTGATCATTAAAATTATGACATATCATGTTTGTAAAATCAATTCTGCGTTCTGAGATACCAATACTTGCTGAACTATATTTTATGTCATACAAAAGCATCCGACTGGCCAGTCGGCTGTCGGATGCACATGGATATTTCATTTTCGGTTTTTCGTATTATTACTGTGCGCGAACAAAAGACATTTTCTCATGCTATACGGAAATCCAAATCTTATCATTGTACAGATGTTGTCGCAAACAGCTGATCATATATCTGATTTGCATCCAGATTCGGCGCTGACATCACGGTATCATAGATCGGGCGAATATCGTCAACAGATTCTTCCAGCGCATCGGATATGGATTCGATATCTTTGCCCCGCTGCACCTTCTTTACTATCTGGGAAATCAATTTTAAGAGTCCACCCTTTTCTTTTCCACGATTTTCAATCTGGTCTAATACTTCACACATTGTGCTCACTCCTTCCTGCTCTGCATTGTTCACTTCTTCAAAACGTTTGTCTCCAGTCAGTACACTGAGCAAATGCAGTGTCTCACGTACATGACGGATCTGTCTGACTTCCGGTTGATACTCTCCGTTTTTTCGCATCTGAACGAAATAATCTGCTATGACACGAAAATCGCTCTCGAACATCTCCAGTTGTTCATCTGTCAAATAGGGAATTTCAAAAATATAGATCCGGTAATCGCTCACATATTTTTTGAGTTCTTCATACTCCATGGTCCGCAACGACATATCAGGATCTTCCGTGGTCTGGTTCTCAAGTCCGATACAGGCAAGATAAAGCTCGTTCTTTTTCCACCGCTTTATGACATCCCTCTCTGTCTCATGTACCTTGCCATCTGTCTTGTAAACAGCTATGGGCGTTCTTTCTTCCAGTTCCTCCTCGCGAATGATCCGCTCGCCATTGAACACAAGAACATTGATAATGTCCGCGA
Source organism: uncultured Lachnospiraceae bacterium (assembly GCA_945788595.1). GTDB lineage: Bacteria > Bacillota > Clostridia > Lachnospirales > Lachnospiraceae > UBA11957. Next base: position 9,232 of record CALZMS010000013.1, on the reverse strand, counting down.
AAACGTCACTGTAGGACTCCAGAGCTTTCTCAATAATATCCTTTTCTCCCATGGGATATCTGTGTGCCTCCTTTCGTATAAATCCATTGTTAGTCAGAAAAACAAATTACAATTCTTTCCCCTGGCTGAAAATGTTAGAAAAAAGACACTATCTCTCTAAGTAATATTATACTATTACAATTATTTTAAAACTTCAACTATATCTTGTATTTATACGAAACTTTTTAACTATTTTTCTTGATGACTTTTATAGCTCATTAATTCGTCATCCTCTATAATCTCCTAACAGCCTCCTCATACACCCGCAAAGTATTGCCATCAAACAAAACAAACCTCACCACATTCAGCTGTCCCGGATGTTCCTTATCGAACTCTGCCACGGTCTGTACCGCAACCTTCGCTGCCAGTTCAACGGGATAACCATATACGCCTGTAGAAATAGACGGAAAAGCTATGCTGCGGATTCCATGATCCACGGCCACCTGTAAAGAATTACGATAAGCATTGGCCAGCAGATCAGCTTCACCGAAAGTTCCTCCCCGCCAGACCGGTCCGACGGTATGGATCACATATTTACAAGGCAAATTATAGGCTCCCGTAATCTTGGCTTCTCCTGTCTCACAACCATGAAGCGTTCTGCATTGCTGTAAAAGCTGTGGTCCTGCGGCACGATGAATTGCGCCATCCACACCGCCTCCTCCGAGAAGGCTGTTATTGGCAGCATTCACGATAGCCTCCACGTCATCCGCTTTTGTAATATCTCCAAGAACTGTTTCTAATCGCAGCGTCATAATTGCCCCCCGTGAAATTCCATAATTTTCAGAACAGACCAAATCGTTTTCTGATGAGATTGCAAGAATCTCATACTGCTTCCTCAGCCTCTCAGTCTCCATCTTCATCTGCTCCACCACTTCATCCGGCGAAACAATCTTTATTCCCTCTCCCAGAGAAAATACCCATCCCAGAAACTGTCTGCTGACACGGACATCCACATTCACGGTAAAATGCTCCTCATCCGCGGGAATCATCATCACATTTTTTCCGAACCGGTCAATGATCACGCCTGCCAGAGTATTCGCCACCAGAAGCTTCACCTTCTGTTCTTTACCGCCAAACATGCCAAAGCTTTTTTTCGCGTACTCTGCCATATCCAGCTTTTTAAAATGTTCTTTTCCTTCCCGTGCTTCGTCGGACATCTGGATATGCAGCATCTTGTCTACACGGTAATGCTTAATCTTTTCTTCCGCAGAATCATATCCCACCAGATAATAATTTTCATTTTCCCAGGACAGTCCCCAGGGACTGATATGATACCAGGCACCGCCATGACGCAGCTCCATTTCTTTTTTCACATTCCACTGGAAATACTGAAACCGGATCTTACGATTCTCGGATATCGCATTGTGAATGGCATCTACCGTATAATAGATGCTCTCGTTCATCGTCTTGATTCTTCCGGAAACGTACACCTGGCGCTGAAGCTTCATGGCATCATACTTACTGACCAGCTTTTCCAGCTTTCGGATCAGGTCATTCGTTTTTCGTTCCGTAATAAACTTCGAGGACTGAATAGCGTCTACCAGAAGCTTAAGCTCCGGCAGCTCAAAGGGACGATTCACCACATGGTAATGGTACCGGTTTCCGATTGGCTCACCTTCCACCTCGATACCCAGCAGTTCAAGATCCCGCAAATCACTATAAATGCTTCTACGTTCTGCAGAAATCCCATATTGGTCCAACGCCTCCATGATCTCCGGCATGGTAATATAGTGTTCGTCATCCGTCCTGTCCAGCATGATCTGAGCCAGGCGGTACAGCTTGAATTTCTGGTTTGTTCCCTTTGGCACGATATCATTCCTCCTGTCCGAGTAATTCTAAGCTATATCTCCAGTATAGCACAGTTGGTAAATTTATCGTACACCAAATGGTTTTATTCATAATTTTAACAAAATTCCGTATCCGAAACTCTTTTCTGTATGCCACATAAGTTTTTAAAAAACCCTTGACGAGTTTTTTAATACGGTTTATTATACCGTTACAACGGTTTTTCAAAAACCGATAAGGAGGTATTTTCATGTTACGTTCCTTTATGGCAGCAGGCGCGTCACACAGATCCATTTCACTGACAGTGAGAGACCCTTACAGTGCTCTGACACATTTTATCGGTATTATTTATTCTTTGATTCTGACGCCTGTAATTCTCTGCAAAGCGCTGGTTTTGCATGGTGATCCTGTCACTGTAATTTCCATCACAATTTTCATGATCAGCATGATACTTCTATATACCGCCAGCACTCTGTACCATACCTTTGGCGTAGGAGAACATTACATTCCCCTACTGAAAAAGCTGGATCATTGCATGATCTTTATCCTGATTGCAGGATCCTACACCCCGGTCTGCCTGATTTCCCTGAGAAATCTCGGTGGAATCCCGCTTTTACTGTTTGTCTGGGGTTTTGGAATCGCCGGTGTGATTTTCAAGATGTGTTGGTGCACGCATCCGAAATGGATCTCTTCTGTAATCTATATCGGCATGGGCTGGTCCTGCATCTTCGCGATACCCACACTTTATAGAGTACTTCCTGTATCCGCATTTATGTGGCTGCTTGCAGGCGGGCTCCTTTATACGGCAGGCGGCGTTCTTTACGCGCTAAAACTGAAAGCATTCAACAACAGGTTTAAAGATTTTGGCTCCCACGAGATTTTCCATGTATTTGTTATGCTGGGAAATCTGGCTCACTTCGTGTGTATGTGGCAGATTTTAGGTTAGACAAAAATCAATTATCGCTATATAAAGTCCCCACCAGACTTTTTTTGTTTACCTTACACAGAATCCCCTGAGGCGTCACAAAAACAACCTTTCCCCTGGCAGTGGAGGCAATACGGTCATACAAGCGTCCGGCACTTAGGCTGTCCCCAAGAACTGTATACGGACTGTTTGCAACATAACCAATTTTTCCAAGTCCCTCTTGTTTGACCATAATTGCCTCTTTGTCATATACATTATCCGGTTCTTTTTCAAGCATAATTTTCATGCCTGGTTTAAGAAACTCATTTCCATAATAATGTTTTGTTCCTGTTAATGTGAAATATACTTTGCTCATTTTATGCTCTCCCTTCCGCTATAAGTTTAAATAAGTAGTCTATTCTCTGCTGTGCCTGTTTTCTCTCCCTACGTTTTATTTTGTTCTCCGTCTGTCGATAATATTTTTTCTGTTTCGCTGTTGTTCTCGGCAGCTTTCGGTAATTGTCCATGATTATCACTTTAGCTCTGTCATGCGCAACAATATAATTGATCAGCTGATGGAGTGAGGCCATAGGTTTAACATCCCGCTGCCGGTGATAGGCCCCATAACAGGCTTCTGCCAAAGTCATATCTTTATTGTATATATTTCGATGAAACAACAGATACTTATCCGTCTCTTCATCAGGCCAAAGCTTCCAACATCCAATTTTCGTACGGACATACAATGCATTGTTTTTTTCTATGTAATCGATTGCAATCCCATACTCTTTTTCCCATGCCGAAAACTGTGGGTTTGTCCGAAGCTCACCTTTTAATCCGCCGCAATACAGGCAGCTGCAAAATCTCTGTTTTTTTACAGTTTTCTGTGAAAGAACCATCCGATTCTGCGGTTTCATCTTCTCCACGTACATACAATTTTGACGATGATAAATTATCTTCTGGCCTTTAGCTGCCATGCTTATGATTACATCCATCCTTTGCCTCCCATCAGATGTCTTCCATCCACTCTCTGTAATCTGCCTCGCTGGCGAAGAGCTGGTATCCTCCGTCTACGAATCCCATGTAACCTGCTTCTGTATTGTATCCCTTCATAATTTTTCACTCCTTAAAGCTCTTTGTTACGTACAGAATAAGCTTTAAGGTGTCCTATAAAAATACCATCTAATCATCAAAGGTTGCTGTTCGGTTACTGTTCACACGTCCGCCAGGAATGACATATCTCACCAAAAGCAACTATGTTTTTATGAAATCGGGTCAATATACCTAAATAGAACACAATTTGTTCCAAAAACTATATATTCCCGTATGAAATAAACAGGCAATGGGACAACAGGGTACTAAAGGGGGAAATTTTTCCATAATCTTCGGATTTAATCAAATAGATGGATCATCAATTCTATGGATAAGACGTTTTGTTCCAAAATCTGCGAATAGCAGCTAATAGACTGTATGAAATGGATAAGTAGCTCTGGGAAAACAACTTTTTGTTCCAAACTCTGCAAATGACAACTATAGGACTTCATGAAATGGGTAGGTAACTCTAGGAAAACAACTTTTTGTTCCAAACTCCGCAAATGACAGCTATAGGACTTCATGAAATGGGTAAGTAGCTCTGGGAAAACAACTTTTTGTTCCAAACTCCGCAAATCTCAGCTATAGGGCTTCATGAAATGGATAAGTATCTCTGTGGGAAGCAATCAATACTCAGTTATATGTGCCTGAACTTTTCCCCTGTACTTTCCCAATTAAATAGTTATAATATAACTGACGGTGACTATATCACAGAACACCAGCCGACAATCTGTTATATTATCCCCAGACAGGAGGTACAACACTATGAAATTACTGATACTCTTTTTAATAACCGCCATGGCATTCACGGGCTGCTCCACAACTACAAAAGAAGCTTCCTACAAACAGATCACACCCGATGAAGCTGCTTCTATGCTGGAAACAGAAACCGGCTATATCCTTCTGGATGTCCGCACTGCGGAGGAATATGAAGAAAAACACATCCCCGGCGCCGTCAATATTCCGAATGAAACCATCGGTGCCGAAGAAATTCCCGAGCTTTCGGATAAAGACCAGCTGATCCTGATATACTGCCGCAGTGGAAACAGAAGCAAACAGGCCGCGGAAAAGCTGGCAAAACAGGGCTACACTAATATCGTGGAATTCGGCGGAATTAATGACTGGACAGGAGAGACTGTTTCAGGAGAACAATAAATTTTCACTCTACTATGACACCAGCTTACCGGTGACCATATACAAGACATACCATTTTCTCTCACCAGTCATACACCATATGCTTTATTAACAGAAAAACTGCCCATCCTCAAATCCTTCCAGACTCGAAGATGGGCAGTTTACTTTCCTTAATATCTCTTGATTTTCTTCGACGGTGTCTTCTCAAACTCCGTCTCTCTTACCTTCAGCCGGTACACTCTCTTATGAGCCGGTGCTGTACGATTGTATGCGTCGATCCGCTCCTGCAAAGCTGCCTTAAGATCCTCAATACCTTTCTTTGCGGCATATTCCAGATCCGGGAAAATCTCCGCCTCGATCACGCCTTCATTCTCTCTCACGAGAATTTCCTGCACCAGACGGTCCTCGCCCAGCTTATTCTCCAGTTCCTCAGGAGAAACATTCTCGCCGTTTTTTGTAATGATCAGATTTTTCTTTCTTCCGGTCAGATACACAAAACCGTCTTCATCCACATAGCCCAGATCACCGGTATGCAACCATCCGTCGGTCAGCGATTCTGCTGTTTCTTTTTCCATCTGATAATAGCCCATCATTACGCTGCTGCCCCGTACCCAAAGCTCACCGTCCACTACTTTAGCCTCACAGTTTGGCATAAGCTGTCCCACGGATTCCTTACGGATATTCCAGCTCACGGAAGTACTGATGACCGGTGCGCACTCCGTCATGCCGTAGCCCTGAAGGATTGTTATGCCATAGCGTTCAAACAGATCGATAAGCGCCGGATTCAGATAAGCGCCTCCACTGCAGATGGTATGGAACTGCTCGCCGAAGACCTGCTGTTTTACCAGCTGAGGCGGCAGAGCAGCCGCGTCCTCCAGCTTTTTCGCCATGGTCTCGATCATCAGCGGAACCATCAGGATCATCTGAGGCTTAAACAGCTGGATATTTTTTGCCATACGGATTAGGGAATCGTTGATACAGATGATACTTCCCAGAGAAAGTCCTTTCAGGATATCCATACTCAGGCAGTAGGCGTGATGGATCGGAAGCACAGAAAGGATCACCGTACGCGCCGGGATCTTCATATCCAGACAGGTGGCGTTCTCTGCCATATTTCTGTGAGTCAGCATAACGCCTTTACTTTTTCCCGTCGTGCCGGACGTAAACATGATCGTACACAGACTGTCCGGCTCCGGCTGATATTCACAGCTCCCCTGATGTTCAGAAAGAAGCTGTGAAAAAGACAGCGCCGTATCGTCACTCTCTGTCTTCTTCATCAGGATCAGATGTTTCACTCCGGGACAACGCTCCTTCAGCATCGCCGCCACATCCATGCGGATCTCGTCCAGTACCACAGTTGTCACATCCGCGCGGCAGATCAGCTCACACATCTCATCCGCCGGAAGGGATACATCCAGGGGTACCGCCACACAGCCACAGTTTACCGTACCAAGATAGGATACCAGCCAGGGATAGGAAGTCATACCAGTAACCGCCACATGCGCGCCCTGTTCACCCAGACTCATTAACGCAAGAGAGAAACTCTCGATATCCTGTCTCAGCTGTGCGTAGCTTTTGGCTTCAATCTGGTCTTTTCCTACTTTATAGCGTACCGCGTCTTCCTGTCCGAACTGCTCCGCCGAATGCACCAGAATTTCACGAATCGTACTGCAAATCATAGTTCTACCTCATTTCTGACTGCTTCTGTCACAGTCTCAACGCATGTGTCTGCGCGATATTTTCACGTGCATTCACGAACACTTGTTACTTTACCAGAGTTTCCAGATAATCCACCGCTTCCTGCACTGTACGGATATCTGCGACTGCCTGCTGGTCCACTTCCACATCAAAAGTATCCTCCAACTCACCCAGCATGCTCATGAAATCAAAGGAAGTAAAACCCAGATCCTCCATAAAACGGGATTCCGGATGGATATTCTCCGGCTCTACTTCTACATAGTTGCAAATAACTTCCACTAATTTATCAAACATCTTTTCCTCCCGGGGCTTTCCCCATTCTTCTATACCAGTTTAAGAATATCGCCGATCTTCAGGTTTGGTCTTTCCACACCTTTAAACATAATACGGCAAACGTAGTAATACATAACCTCCAGCTGCTCTCTGGACACGGCCTTTACCTGATGCTCGAAGTTAAAGTCCAGTCCGTTATCCTCCGGACGGTGCATAACTGTCAGGTACATGGCCTGGGTGGTCACACCGTTGGGATACCATTTTGTCTTATATTTAATATCTCCCAGTTTATCCAGCCCCTTTTCCTTCAGCGTCAAAGGCTGATAGGTAAGAGACATGGGCTCATAGGTCATCCCCTGAGGCGTGGGATATTTTCTCGAACGATAGGCAAAATAAGCTACCGGATCGTAGTTGGCATGGCGGAAATATTCATTCTGCAAATCACGGATCGCATATACACCCTCCAGGAATGTCTGGTCTTCGGAGATCACTGTACGGAAGGGGAAGGAATGGATCCTTGTGCCGCCGCTCTTTTTCTCTTTAAGTGTGGCTCTTCTGGCGATGGCCGTATTGATGGACACATCATCATTGCCGTTCAGCTTCTGATAGTAGGAACGCAGTCCCATCAGAAGCAGGCATACCAGTGATACATGGTATTTTTCACAAAAATCCATCAACCGTTTTGTAGGTTCTGCCTCCAGATGGAAGCTGTCCAGAGCTGATTCCACGGAGTCAGACACATTTCTGGCCGCACGAAGCTCAGGATTTCCTGTTTCTGCACGGGCTGCCTCCAGCTCTCTCTTTCCGGTTATACCATTATAGATCGGCTCAGAAGCATCGATCAGCTGTTCAAAGAAGGCCGCATCCCGCGCCTGTGCCTTGCTGCCGGCCTCGTAGGTCAGATCCTTCTGCAGCTGTTCTATATAAGAAGACATCTCCTTCGGATACTCTACACCCTCATACAGGGTATTACAGTACAGCTCAATAATATCCTTGAAAAACAGGATCAGTGACTGCGCGTCCATGGTCAGATGATTTACCAGCAGATACAGACCTGTATAGCCGTCCGATGTACGGATCATCACGATACGGTTCATGGGTGAATCCTCCAGCTTGAAGGGAACCTCTGTCCAGCCCCGCATGATCGTTTCCGCTTCCTCCATGGTCTTATCGGAAAAATCTACAAATTCGATATCACGTTCTTCTTTATCTACCACGTACTGATAGATCGTGCCTTCCTTGTCTTTTGCAAAACGCAGCCGCATGGCGTCACAACGCTCATATGCCTTGTAAATGGATTGTTTCAGCACAACCAGATCAATATCAGCGCCGATGGTCAGGCTGGTACCGATGTTCAGCACCTGGGGCTTGTGGCAAAACTGCAGATAAAAGGTGTGAAATTTCTGGGCGGCAGTAAGCGGATATACCGGATATCCCTTTCTCTTTCTCATCATATGAACATCCCTCCTGTAAATCTATCCAGCGCCTGCTCGTAGGCTACTGTATCTTTATAATAGCTCTCTGCGTGAGCAGCTCCCGGCACACTCAGCATTTGCTTCGGTGAAGTACAGTTTTCATAGATTTCTCCACACATTCTGTAAGGAACAAAAGTGTCCGCCTCTCCATGAATAAAAAGAATAGGCACAGTTGCTTTCTGCACTTCCCTGGCAGCGTTGCACTCATCCAGCCCGTAACCTGCTTTCTTTTTGTTCACACGATCCGCAATCTGGATCATGGGGAAAGCAGGCAGATGGTACATGGTATGCAGCACATGGGTAAATACATATTTAGGAGACGTAAAGGCGCAATCCGATACGATACCCTTTACCTGCGACGGCAGCTCTAAACCACTGGCCATCAGCACCGTCGATGCTCCCATGGATGTGCCATGAAGCAGAATCTGCGCCTCTTCACTGCATTCTTTTAATACCCAGTCGATCCATCTCATGGCGTCTTTTCTGTCCAGGCAGCCAAAGCCAACGTACTCTCCCTCACTCTGTCCGTGGGCCCGCTCATCCACCAGCAGCATGGAATAGCCATGTTTCAGATAATATCCAGACAGACCAATGTAATCGTTCATGCCCTGACTGGTGTAGCCATGAAAACAGATCACCACTTTTGTCTTATCTCCCACCGGGAACCAGGTACCGTGAAGCTTCAGTCCATCCTCAGATTTGATCCATACATCTTCATGGGGCTGTGCCAGCATGTAGCTTTTTCTCTCTCCCATAAAATCCTTATACTGAGACCAGTCCGTACCGGCCATTTTCATGGTTCTTTCCATCTTCACGCGATTTCTCTTCATGGTTC
>CALZMS010000012.1 GCA_945788595.1 uncultured Lachnospiraceae bacterium | reverse complement strand
CCGACGGTGCCGACTGCATTTTAAAGGTTCCCGAGGGAACAGTTATCTATGAAAAAAATACGGGCAAAGTCATTGCTGATATGTCCGGTGACAATAAAAGACAGGTCATCCTGACTGGCGGTCGTGGAGGTAAGGGCAATATGCATTACGCTACAGCCACCATGCAGGTGCCAAAATACGCCCAGGCAGGCCAGCCAGCCAAGGAGCTGGAGATTCGTCTGGAGCTTAAGGTGATCGCTGATGTGGGTCTTGTGGGATTCCCGAATGTGGGCAAATCCACCTTCCTTTCCCGGGTAACCAATGCCCGGCCAAAGATTGCCAACTACCATTTTACGACCCTGAATCCCAATCTGGGCGTAGTTGACCTGGATGGCGGCGGATTTGTCATTGCGGATATCCCCGGTCTGATCGAGGGCGCATCCGAGGGACTGGGACTTGGTCATGAGTTCCTGCGCCATATCGAGCGTACCCGGGTCCTTGTGCATATCGTGGATGCGGCTGGTGTGGAAGGCCGTGATCCGGTAGACGACATTGAAAAGATCAATGCAGAGCTTCGGGCATATAATCCGGAGATCGCCAATCGTCCTCAGGTGATTGCTGCCAATAAGATTGACGCTATCTATGTAGAGGATGGCGCTGAGAACCCTGTAGACCGCTTAAAACGCGTTTTTGAGCCCCAGGGTATTGAAGTATTCGCTATCTCTGCAGTGACCGGAGAAGGTGTTAAACAGCTGTTATACAAGATCAGAGAGCTGTTAAACAGCTGTCCGAAGGAGCCCATCGTTTTTGAACCGGAATTTTTCCCGGAGGACGAGCTGCTCATCGAGTCTCTGCCTTATACAGTGGAACGTGTGGAAGAGAGTGACGGCCCTGTATTTATTGTTGAAGGACCAAAGATTGAAAAAATGCTTGGCTATACTAATCTGGATTCCGAGAAAGGTTTCGCCTTCTTCCAGAGATTCCTTAAAGAGAGCGGTATCCTTAAGGATCTGGAGGAGCAGGGAATTGAAGAAGGCGATACGGTGCGGATGTACGGCCTTGAATTTGACTATTATAAATAAAGAGGAAATATTACTATGACAAGCAAACAGAGAGCATATTTAAAAGGACTGGCCATGACTATGGATCCGATCTTTCAGATGGGAAAAGCCAGTCTGACTCCTGAAAATACAAAAGCCATCGATGAGGCGCTGGCCGCCAGAGAACTGATCAAGATCAGCGTACTGCAGAACTGCCTGGACGATCCGAAGGAGATCGCAGCGGTTCTGGCAGAGCGTACCCATTCCCAGGTGGTGCAGGTGATCGGCAAAAAGATCGTTCTCTACCGTGAAGGAAAAGACGACAAAAAGAAAATCGTTCTTCCCTGAGAGGCAGAGAAAGGTCATGAGCACCACAAAAAAAATCGGGATCATGGGCGGCACCTTTGATCCGATCCATATCGGCCATCTGCTGATTGCGGAGCAGGCCTGTCAGCAGTTTTCGTTAGACAAGGTCCTGTTTATGCCTGCTGGCAATCCGCCCCATAAGAAAAACCGTGAAGGAAGAGCCAGCAATGAACAGCGTACAGAAATGACCCGCATGGCCATACAGGATAATCCCCATTTTGAGCTTTCTCTGATGGAGATGAATGAGGCGGGGTATTCCTACACCTACATCACGCTGGAAAAGCTGAAAAAAAATAATCCCGATACGGAGTATTATTTTATTATCGGCGCAGATTCCCTGTACGATTTCAAAGGCTGGGCCATGCCGGAGCGGATCTGTGCCTGCGCAACGATTCTTGTGGCGACCCGTAATCATACGGATGAAAAACTGTTGGATTATGAGCTGAAGATGAACAGCAGCTGGTTTAAAGGGCGTTTTGAAAAGCTGATCATTGACAATATTGACATTTCTTCCCAGCAGCTTCGCAAATGGATCAGAGAAGGGAAATCTGTCCGCTATTATACACCGGACAGCGTGATTGCCTATATCAGTGAACATCAGATCTACACAACATAAGAGAAAAGGAGATAAAGGGTTTGACGGAATACGACTTTGAATCTCTTCAGAAAAAACTGAAAAAAGAACTGGACAGCGGCCGTTTTCAGCATACTCTGGGCGTTATGTACACCGCTGCGGCATTGGCCATGGCACACGACGCGGATATCACGAAAGCCCAGGTCGCAGGGCTTATGCATGACTGTGCCAAATGTCTGCCGGGCAAAAAAAAGCTTAAGCTGTGTGCCCAGAAGCATATGGAAGTCAGTGATTATGAGCAGAAAAACACTTTTATGCTCCATGCCCGGCTTGGCGCTGTGCTGGCGAGAGATGAGTACGGTATACAGGATCCTGAGGTTTTGAGCGCCATTGAGTGGCACACCACCGGCAAGCCGGAGATGACCACACTGGAAAAAATCATTTTCATCGCGGATTATATCGAGCCCGGACGCTGCAAAGCTGCAGATCTGCCGGAAGTACGGAAACTGGCTTTTGAGGATCTGAATCGCTGTATGTACGTTATCTGTCGTGACACACTGGCGTATCTTGAAGAAAAAGGCGCTGAGATCGATAACATGACACAGAAGGCCTGTGATTACTATAAAGCTTTATACGAAGATAAAAAATGATACAAGGGAGGACAGAAAATGCAGAATTCAAGAGAAATGACAAAGCTGGCAGTAACAGCTCTGGAAGATAAGAAGGCTGAGAATATTAAAATTCTCAATATCGAGACTGTATCCACTCTGGCAGATTATTTTATTATTGCCGGCGGTTCCAACCGCAATCAGGTACAGGCTATGTGCGATAATGTGGAGGAAACCCTGGGCCGCGCCGGTTACCCGGAGTGCAAGATCGAAGGCTACGCAAGTGCCAACTGGATCCTGATGGATTACGGCGACCTGGTCATCCATCTGTTCGACGAGGAGAACCGTCTGTTCTATGATCTGGAGAGAATCTGGAGAGACGGCAAGACAGTTTCTGTGGAAGAACTGTAAAAAGATAATTAAAAGGCTGACAGCTTTCCAACCCGAAAAGAGAAGGAGAGTTGTCAGCTTTTTTATTCAACGCATAAAACGAAATACACCAATCACTTTTCCAAGAATCTGCAGCTCACCATATACGATGATAGGATCCATATAATCATTCTCCGGCTGCAGACGGAAATACCCATTCTCTTTGTAATACGTCTTTACCGTAGCCCCGTCATCGATCAGAGCCACCACTTTATCCCCGTCTTTAGCGTAAGAGCGCTTCTCCACCAGAACATAATCTCCGTCAAGAATACCGGCATTGATCATACTCTCGCCCTTTACACGCAGCATAAACGTCTCTTCATTGGGCATATACTCCGCAGGGATAGGAAAGTAGTTCTCTATATTCTGAACGGCCAGAATCGGCTCTCCGGCAGCCACACGGCCTACCATAGGCACATTGACCACTTCCCGGCGGGAAAGATTAAAGGAATCGTCTGTAATCTCGATTGCTCTAGGCTTCGTAGGATCGCGGTGAATATATCCATTACGCTCCAGCGATTCCAGATGGGCGTGGACAGAAGATGTGGACTTTAAATGGACAGCCTCGCAGATATCGCGCACAGACGGCGGGAAGCCCCGGTTTAAAATCTCACTTTTGATAAAATCCAGTATTTCCTGCTGTTTCGGGGTGATTTTTCCGTTTGACATATAGTTGACTCCTGTTATGTGTTAATGATATTTGCCGAATGTTATTTATGTACGAATAGGGTTTGCAGAAATTGAAGCATCAGAATGTCTTAAATATCCATTGTATTTACGGTGTACGTATGCGTTTTTCCTGCTTACCGAACATTTTGTTCGATTCAATCGTAACATACCAAAGTAGGCATTGCAAGGAAAAAATCGAAAGTCTGTTCTTTTCAACGAATAAGTTTAGCAGTTTAAATTCAATATCATTTCAAATAGAAAAAGTAGAAGAGTATATTTTTGCTTTTATTACCCCACCATTACAAATATTACGAAAATATAACAAAATTATCCAAAAAACAATTGACAAACATATGTTCGATTACTATAATAGCACTATAGAACAAACGTTCGGCATACGCGGGAGGTAATAACATGAGCAAAATCGTATATATCCACAGAAAACGTCGTACATCCGTAAAGAAACTGGTTCTTCTGGCTGCCATTCTGCTGGCTTTTATCTGCATCATGACTGCTGTGATCGGACAGCGTACTGTTAAAGCTACAGCACCGGATGCCCATAAATATTACACTCACCTGGTTGTAGAAGAAGGTGACAGCCTCTGGGACATTGCCGGCCGCTATATGGGCCATGAATACAAGGACAGAGAGTCTTATATCGAAGAGGTATGTGCCATCAATCATCTGGAAACCACCCGTATCTACACAGGTACCATACTTGTCGTACCGTATTATGACACGGTTGTCAAATGACCGTTCGTAATGACATAGATCGAACTCCCCAAATGACCGTACGGTAAGCCGCTATACGCCACCTGATAAAAGAGCTGCATACTGTACGGTCACATTTTTCAAAGACTTCTCCTTATTAACAGACGATTATCTATATCAGAGAAAGATGATGGACATACTAAACCGAAAATCCGGACATATACCTTCATTCATGATTAGCATGTAACATCTTCGAAAAGTGGTTTGACAAATTTCGAAAACACTGTTAATATTGTTACGGATAGGAAAGCGGTACGCAAAAGACTCAGGCCGCTGATGAATGCAGGAGAATATTGAAAAAATGACAAGTAAAGAAATTCAAGTAAAAAATTTATCATCCAAGGGAGACCATTTACCGTCACATCTGGTTCAGCTGGCTTGCCGGTTTGACAGCTCCATCGAAGTGATTACAGACGGCCGTAGGCTGAATGCCAAGAGCCTGATGGGAATTCTTTCTTTCCCCTTCACTGAGAACATGGTGATTACCGTAGTTGCCAACGGAGCCGATGAAGAGGCTGCGGTGGAAGCTATCGATACATATTTACACTAAGCAACTGAAAACTCGCAAATCAGGAGATTTCCAATGACAGGAGATCTCCTTTTTTAATAACGAGGTAGATGTAATATTTTTACTAATCAAATCAATCAGTATATATTTAACACAATACACTTGTACTATCATTCCATCCATGCTATAATCTATTCGCCAAACACGAGTTTTTCGAATAGATTATACTTAAAAATGGCAAACTTACGCATCACCTTCCAAGTCAAAGCTCTAAGCTCCGCAAGGTTGCGTTTCTCTCAAATCCAAATATGGTATGTTACCATTTATAATACATTTTGAAATACAATCAGAAAGGATCCGCCAAATTATGCCGCCAAGAAAAACCTACCACGATCAGACCGATGAAGAAAACATTTTAAAACTCCGCGAAGTATTAAAAACACTACCGCATTTTGCCCGTGATTATTTTCGCGCTATTGACGCCACGACAACGACACGCACCAGGATTTCCTACGCTTATGACATACGATTGTTTTTTCAGTTTCTCGTAACACAGAATCCATCCCTGGAAGGTATTCACATTCCGGATCTTCCCATTGAGGTTCTGGATGAAGTCAAGGCCCTGGACATCGAGGAATACATGGAATATTTAAAGCTCTACGAGGATTCTGACGATAAGCATATAACGAATGGTGAGCGAGGCTTAAAGCGCAAAATATCGGCTCTCAGAAGCTTCTATGCCTATTATTACCGCAAAGAAATGATCCATACCAATCCCACGGTGCTGATCGATATGCCAAAGATCCACGAGAAAGCCATTATCCGTCTGGATGCAGACGAAGTGGCATCCCTTCTGGATTACGTAGAATCCTGCGGAAATAATTTGACCGGTCAGCAGAAAGCCTATTACGAAAAAACAAAAGAACGTGATCTGGCCATTGTAACACTGTTTCTTGGTACCGGTATTCGTGTATCCGAATGCGTGGGCCTGGATATTGAGGACGTAGACTTTAAAAATAACGCCATCAAAGTCACCAGAAAAGGCGGAAATGAAATGTACGTATATTTTGGCGGTGAAGTAGAAAAAGCCCTGAAATCGTATCTGACAGTACGTGAGGGCATTACACCTGTGACAGGACACGAACACGCCCTCTTCTATTCGACCCAGCGCCGCCGTATCAGTGTAAAGGCCGTAGAAAACCTCGTTAAAAAATATACCGCTGCCGTTACTTCAACGAAAAAGATCACCCCCCATAAGCTCAGAAGTACCTATGGCACCAGTCTGTACCAGGAAACCGGCGATATTTATCTTGTTGCAGACGTCCTGGGTCACAAAGACGTCAATACCACCCGAAAGCATTATGCCGCCATGGACGACGAGAGGCGCAGGCAGGCTGCAAAAGCCGTTATACTGCGTGAGAATGAGAATAAAATATAAGGTAGTCATAATTTTATTATGTAAACCTATAAATAACTTACAAAGTATCTATAGAAGGACATAAAAAAAGAAGCCATGAGTAAACATAATATCTTTATGTCAATTCAAGGCTTCTTTTATTTTATAACATTAATACAAATCTGTTCTGAAATTCAATCCGACAGGATTATTTTATATTTCGCAGCTGACAATATTTTCCGTTATATCTAGAAGATCTAATAGTTAAAACCATTATGCAAACAAATTCTCATCCAGTAAAATGGTAAATGGACCGTCATTCACGAGGCTTACCTTCATATGTGCTCCAAAGCTTCCCGTCTCAACAATAGGCACTTCTTTACGACACTGCTCGATAATATACTCGTAGAGCTCCTCTGCCACCCCGGGATCACCAGCTTGGGTAAAACTTGGCCTGTTGCCTTTCCGGCAATTGGCATACAGCGTAAACTGTGAAACCAGAAGCAGAGAACCATCCACATCCTTTAAAGAAAGATTGGTTTTTTCGTTCTCATCCTCGAAAATCCTAAGGCCCAGCATTTTCCGGATATAACGGTCTGCCAGTTCCCTGGTATCTCCCTCTCCCACGCCGATCAGAACCATTAGTCCTTTACCGATTTGGCCGATTATCTGGTCATCAACTGTTACACTGGCTTCACTTACTCTCTGGATAACAAATTTCATTCGTCACTCTCCTTTTCGGATGTAGTCTCTGCAGTCACATCCTCTATCTCTTCAAAATAATCTTCTGTAATAATTACCGGTTCATCCACAAACATTTCATCTTCATCAAAAATATGTGATTTCCGGATCGTATACGCGGGCAGGATCTCATCATCTGTATCAGGATCCTCCAGCTTTCTTCCCCTTACGCCATAATGGAACAGCTGTGTATCATTGCAGTTATCTTCACATTTTGCCGGCAGTTTTGTTTCCGGATCAATATGATCCATATCCATATATTCTTCTACGTTTGCCGGCAGCTTTTTTTTCTTCAAACGACTGTTGATCAGGTTGGATGTCAGCTGACAGATCACAGCAAATAACGGTACACCTATGATCAGTCCGATAAAGCCGAAAAGGCCGCCGCCTACAAGAATCGCTACAACAACCATAAAACTGGATAATCCCGTGGAATTGCTCAGGATCTTTGGTCCGATCAGATTACCGTCTACCTGCTGTAATACGATGATAAAGATAATAAAATACAGACATTTCAGCGGACTTACCAGAAAGATCAGCAATGCGCAGGGAACCGCACCGATAAACGGACCGAAAAACGGGATAATATTGGTGATACCCACGATAACACTGACAAGCAGCGCATAAGGAATCTTCAATATGGATGTACACACATAGCAGATCACACCTATGATCGCGGAATCAATGATTTTTCCCAGAAAGAATCCGCCGAAGGTACGGTTTACGTAACGAAGATCGCGAAGGATACTGTTGGCCATAGCCGGCTCTCCCACTGCCGCATACAGTATGCGCTTTCCTCTGGCGATAAAGCCTTCCTTACCGTTAAGAAAATATATAGAAATAATACTGCCGATCAGGAAATTCTTGATCACGGACAAAAAGTCAAGGATTTGAGAAGAAAACGACGCTATAATCTCGTTAAACTTCGGCAGGAAAGAGTTATTGATCCAGTTTTCCAGACTGGTCATTACTTTTTCAACCATCTGTATCGCAGTGGCTTCCAGTTCCGGATCATCCTGAAACAGCCGCATCAGATACTGACGGATCGTCGTCACGTACCGGGGAAAGCTGTTGGTCAGGTTAATGATACTGTTGACCAGCTGGGGAACCAGCAGGGCCAGCAAACCATAGATACAGGCCACCATAAACAGTAAGGACAGAATAACGCTGACAAGGCGAATAATCTCTTCTACTTTCTCTGAAGGCTTATACTGCAGTTTTTTGCAGATAAAGCCAAGGATTACCTTTTCTTCCAGAAACTTCATTACCGGGTTCAAAAGATAGGCAATGACCAGGCCATATAGGATCGGTGCCAGAATCGTAAAAATCAGCCGGACAGCTCCGAAGATCGAGTTCAGATGCGTTCCCAGAATGATCACCAGCGCACCGGCTACCAGGACCAGAAATGCCGTAATCCCCCATTGTATGTTGTTTTTATCTAATTTTATTTTCATATGCTATATACCTGCCGTCTTTGTGATACCTAAAACTTTTGTTATTATACCACAACACAGGAAAAATAAGACGATTATTCTGTTAAAAATATGTAAAAATACGGAAAACAAAACGGGAATGAATTCGTCATTTTTGCTTGCAATCGTCTTTAAACCGGGATATAATGACCGGGATTTCAAATACAGGAGAAAGAAGAATGAACACACAAAAGCTTCTGAGCTATACGAGAAAGGCTGTAGATGAATACCGCCTGATCCAGGACAACGATAAGATCGCCGTGGGTATTTCCGGCGGAAAAGACAGTCTGGCGCTTCTGGTGGCATTGGCCAATCTGCGTCGCTTTTATCCTCATCCTTTTACACTGGAGGCCATTACCGTTGATCTTGGCAATCCGGGATTTGAAACAGAAAAAATCCGGGAATTCTGCCAGGAACTTGACGTAAACTATACTTGTCTGGAAACGGATATTTCCAAAATTATTTTTGAGGAAAGAAAAGAAAAAAATCCCTGCTCTCTCTGTGCAAAAATGAGAAAAGGAGCGCTCAACGATGCAGCGCTTGAACTGGGCTGCAACAAGATTGCCTACGCTCATCACAAGGATGATCTGATTGAAACAATGATGATGTCCCTGATTTTTGAAGGCAGGATCAATACCTTCTCTCCCATGACGCATCTTGACCGGACAGGTCTGTATCTGATCCGACCGCTGATCTTTGTAAATGAAGAAGATATCCGGGGCTATGCCCAGGGTGCCAGGCTTCCGGTAACCAAAAGCAATTGTCCCGCTGACGGCTTTACCAAAAGAGAATATACAAAAGAGCTGCTTAACAGGATCTACGAAGAGAATCCCGGTGCCAGAGACAGAATGTTTGGTGCGATCCTTAATCATGATTTTAAGGGATGGCCCCCTCGTATCGACCGCTACGAAGCGCTCAAACAGCTTTAAAACCACAAAAAGACCATGAAGCAATCACTTCATGGTCTTTAATAAATGAGCAAAATAAGGCGGAAGAGGCGCCGTACATTCCACATACTCTCCTGTTCTGGGATGCATAAATCCCAGTGTCATGGCATGAAGGCATTGTCCTTCCAGCGTATAGGGAGATTTTGCAGGACCGTATACTTCATCTCCCAGAAGAGGATGACCGATGCTGGCCATGTGTACACGGATCTGGTGTGTTCTTCCGGTTTCCAGCCGGCATTCAATATACGTAAATTTTGCAAAACGCTGCAGAACGGTATAATGTGTCACAGCGTTTTTTCCGTTCTGTCGGTTGATCGCCATTTTTTTGCGATCTATGGGATGACGCCCGATAGGAGCATCCACAGTACCCTCATCTTCTTTCAGATTCCCCCATACAATAGCCCGGTAGCGGCGATTAATGGAGTGCTCCTTTAACTGCTCCGCCAGAGCCCTGTGGGCCATATCATTTTTACAGACCAGAAGCGATCCTGTAGTATCCCTGTCGATCCGGTGTACGATCCCCGGCCGCAGTACACCATTTATTCCGGACAGCTGTCCGTCACAGTGATACAGCAGTGCGTTGACCAGTGTACCGCTGTAATGTCCGGCCGCCGGATGCACCACCATGCCTTTGGGTTTATTGACTACCAGAAGATCTTCATCCTCAAACAGAACATCCAGCGGAATGTTCTCCGGCTGTATATCCAGGGGAACATCATCAGGAATTACGATCCGGATCTCATCTTCCGCATTCAGCCTGTAATTTGGCTTTACACAGACCTCCTTTACCAGAACATTTCCGCTTTTGATCAGCTTCTGAAGGTAAGAACGGGAAAAATCCGGCAGGGCCTCATTTAAAAACTTATCTATACGTTCTCCGCTCTCTGCGGCTGAAAACAGCATTTCTTTCATTTCTGCTTAGCATCCTTTTTCGGAAAAATACATTCCAGTTCTTCATCTTTATAATAAAATACTACAAGAAGAACAAGAAGCACAGCACAGCAGGTGATGTAGATATCTGCCACATTAAATACCGGAAAATCGATCAGAGAAAAATACAGAAAATCGACAACATAATGGCGGAACATCCTGTCGATCATATTTCCGACAGCACCTGCAGCGATAAACACCGTAATGACACGCAGAGGAATCATTCTGGCCGTAAACGGTATTCTTATATAGAGAATGACGGCCGCCACAAGAAATATGGCTGCCAGCAACAGAAAAATCCACTGCTGATCACGCAGTATACCAAAGGCAGCACCGTGATTTTCCAGATAATGAAGACTGAATACACCCGGTATAATTTCAATGTCTGCCTGACCTTTCAGATGAGTAATGGCAGCAAGCTTGGTCCACCGGTCTAAGATCAGTAAAAGAAGCAGGCCGATGATGGCCGCCAGCTTTTCTTTCAGATGACAACTCTTTTTCAATCGTTATTCCTCCTTTAAGATGCCTAGTACTGCCTCTTTAAGCTCGATAATGGGCAGAGTTTCCACGACAGCGTGTCCAATACTGTCCAAAAGGATAAACTTAGTATTTCCATCCGAAGCTTTTTTGTCAGAAGCCATAGCCAGCAGCACATCCTCTGCTTTCAGCCCGCTGACTTTATCCGGCAGCCCAAAATATCGATTAAGCTCAAGAATGAATGTCATTTCGCTTTCCTTGAGAAGTCCTTTTTTACAGGACAGCCATACTGCCGCAGCCATACCTACACCGACACACTGACCGTGCAGCATCGTAAAGTGCAT
>CALZMS010000011.1 GCA_945788595.1 uncultured Lachnospiraceae bacterium | reverse complement strand
TTTTTGAAGGCCACATTTCAGCCGTGAGACTCCCTCCGAGTCAGGGGGGCTCACGCTGACCACAATTCTTATTCCTTTCCTAACGCCCGGATTTTCCTGTAAAATGTAGATTTGGAACCAATTTTCACCCTTCTCATAGCTTCCTCTACAGAAATCAATCCTTCCTTAAGCTCCCGATTTACCTGACGAAGTACTGTTTCATCTACCTCTATCGGCCTTCTGCCTGTATATTTTCCATCCTTTTTAGCCCGTTCAATACCATCTCTTCTCCTAGCCAGATATTCGCGCCTTGCAAGAATTCTTTGCGTCACCATAACAGAAACCATCGCTGCCCGTGTCACTATACCAACTAACACCTGACCACTTTGACTGATGACATCCACACCATTCGTCACTACTGTAAATATACTGTCAGAAAATCCAGATGCAGTATCAGCAATTGCTTCCAACGAATCCACAACAATCTTATCCCCATATTGTAATGTGGATAACCTTCCCGGTGTAAAATCCTCTATAATCTGTGATTCTCTTCTTCTTTCAACTATTAAATTATCATTCGCAGCTCTCATTGTAGTTCTAAGTAACCATTCAAAACGATCATAATAATCAAGCCCAACCGCCTCGAGAATCTCCCATAAATCCTCACGATTTTCTGATGGCGTTCTTTCTGCAATAAAAGTCGGTATATAATTCACTCTGTAATATCGCTCTAAACGAAGACCCATATCAAATCCCGGAATCCCCTGAAATACACTCGCAGGAAGTCCATCAATAATCTCCCAATATGGCATTATCACATACTGAAAATTTTCTTCATCAAATTCCTGATAATCAATTTGAGCCACACTGATCTTTTCCCCACTCTTCATGACCGCCTTGATAATTCCCGAATTTACAAAGGATGGTATTCCTATAAGCGGTGTAGTTATTCTATTTCTGGGTTGCCAGTCTGAAATTATAGCCTGCATCTTTCTGACCTCCTTTATTTCGCCATTAATTCATTGTAAGATTTAAGCAAAATCTTCTCATATCTCTGTTCGAGAATAGTTTTGTAGAAAATTTTACGCGTATCACTAATATTTTCTACAGAGTCAATCAGCATGTTAATCTTTTCGAAGTCAATTCTTTTAACAATTCTGACAAGTGCATTATTACATTCTTCGAAGGCCAAACTTGATATGATTTCATAATAAGAACTTTTCTTTCCCTGATATTTCACTTGTGATGTAGGAAATTTGTAAATACGCTTATCAATCTCTTTCTGATTTTCTAAAATAGCTTCAATCTTTTTATCCGTATTTAACTGGGGAAACAAACTGGATCCATTGTCAAAAATTGGTGAAAGCCTGTACATATTATCCTTTTTAATAAATCCCCAATTACTTCCATGACGGTCAAAATTAGCAATAAAAGCATCTACGATAAACATATCCCAAAACAAATCAATCGTCTGTTCAACATCTGTAAGCTTTACATTATCCTGCAGCATTTCAATAATATCTTCATAGGAATACTGATATTTTTCTTTATCTCGTTCCAACGAACTATCGCCAACCCCCTTAAATGGCACAAACACCTCATCTTCTCCAAGAAAATCCTGTATTACAACAATATTCTCACCATTATACGTGCCTAAAAATGTTTCCTGTGTTTCAATACCCAGTAAATTGAAAATATGACTTCCCAGATATTCTGATACATGGTTAAAACGCAATCCTTCTCTGGAATTCTTTTGAAACTTAATCAAATACGGTCTTTCATTTATAAGAATAGATTTTTTTCGTTCCGCGCCGGAATAATATCTGTTTCCCTCCGGATATTTTGAATAATCCTTCATAATTCACCTCCTAGAACTCAATTTCATTATATAAATCGTCCATTTTAGTGTCAATAGGTTACTTTTTAATTTTGACACAAACATATATTTTTATTCAAAATAAAATTCACAAACCTACCATACAGCCGTGAGACCCCCCTCCGGGTCAGGGGACTCACGCTGAACACGATCACCAAACACAATCCACTGCATCGTGTGACATACTCCCACCACTTACCCATTCGTCTTGAATTGGGAGTTTCTTACTCAATGGCTCTATTGAGCCAAATATCATTAAAATAATTCACAGCAAAAGGCACTCTGAATATCTATCTTGATACCCAGAGTGCCTATTACAAATGAAATAACTCAATTACTTTTTATAAGGAACCGCATCCTCATACATATTCGACTGCCAAACAATATTCACCAGCCGCGCAATACAAGCCTTCAGATCCTCCTTCGGCAAACGACCATCGGCCAGCTCCTCCTCCAGATTAGCTCTGTCACTTAAAGCTCCCGGCATCACCAGATCATTTCCGGCCCGCATACAGCCGGAAGCTGTACAATCCGGTCCCTGCTCTGTGGTGGTCCAATCCGTCATGATCATACCGGCAAATCCCCATTCACAACGGGCAGCCTTTGTACAGGTATCGTAATTGTTGGCCGCATGCACTCCATTGATCAGATTGTAGCTGGTCATAATGGACATCGGCTGTGCTTCTTTGATGGTGATTTCAAATCCTTTGAGATAAATTTCACGCAGAGCTCTCTCGGACAGAATACTGTCCACGCCCATACGGTTTTCCTCCTGGTTATTGCAGGCAAAATGCTTGATGGTAGTTCCGCAGCCCGGAACACTCTGCACACCATCCGTCATGGCGATCTTACCGGAAACAAACGGATCCTCGGAATAATACTCAAAGTTACGTCCGCACAGCGGATTTCTGTGAATATTCATGCCCGGTGCCAGCCACAGTGTCGTATCAAACAGCAGCATCTCACCGCCGATCATAGCCCCTACTTCACGGATCAGCGCCACATCCCAGGTCTGGGCCAGCAGCGTACCAACCGGAATAGCGGTACAATACTGATAATATCTCGTTCCCGGAAGCGTATCTTCCAGACCCGGACAGAAGATCCCGCCCTCCAGAGAGAACTGGAACGGTGTACGAACAATCTGACCATTTTCCACATTATAGAATTTGTTCAGTCGAAGACCTGCCGGTCCGTCGGAAAGAACAATACTTGCCAGATTTTTATCAAGACAGCAGTTATTTGTCTCACCCGCAGAACCAGGTACGGCAATACCCGCAGAACCAAGATTGCTGCCCTGTCCTTTACCCGGATCACCGGAGGCCAGCGCGATCAGCTCTTCATCAGACAGTGTATCCACAAATTCTCTGGCTTCTTTTTCTGTCAGCTCACTGTTTTTCCTATATTCGACAACAATTGTTTTCAAGGCATCCGTCGGAATCTCTGTCACCGGAAGTCCTTTGACTTTTTCGGACAGCGCTTCTCTCTTTCCTGTGATCTGCTCGGCTTTAGGCGCAATTTCTTCCACAACCTCCTTCGGCACACCGATATGCTCTGTCTTTGTCAGCACCACATCCTGCGCAAGTGCTGCCACAGCAACCGGCTGAGAAGTTTCAAGACTGCCGCCTGCCCAGAATACATACTCGCCCTTTTCCAGAGTCCATCCCGGAACCAGCTCATCGTAAGATGTCAGCGCGTCCACAGGAATAAACAGTTCAAGAGTCTCCTCCTCGCCCGGCTTTAAAAGTCCTGTTTTTGCAAAAGCCACGAGACGACGGTACTCTTTATCCATTCTATTTGCCGGACATGTAGCATAGATCTGAACGACCTCTTTACCGGCATAAGCGAGGCCTGTATTCTGGACTATTGCTTTCATGGTAAAGCCCGGCTTTTCTCCTGCAGCAAAAGCAAATTCACCTGCACAGATAGAAAAATCTGTATAAGACAAACCAAAACCAAAGCCGTAACGTACCGGTACATCGAAGGTATCAAAATACCGGTATCCCACATAAATACCATCGGTATAATACTCTTTATCCACATTGCCATTATTGTGAGAAAATCCCTCACTGCTGGGATAATCCTCATAATGATATGCCCAGGTATCCGTAAGCTTACCGGAGGGTGTCACTTCACCAAGCAGGATATCCGCAAACGCGTGGCCGCCTTCCATACCCGGCTGCATGATCTGCAGCAATGCTTTAATATTGTCATACTTATCCATAAAGGACAGATCTACGACACCACCGGTATTCAGCACCACGATAACATTTTTGTACAGTGTACAGATGCTTTTCAGCATCTCCTCTTCCTTCTCGGAAAGCAGATAATCGCCGCCGTCTGCGTAACGGTCTGCACCCTCTCCGGCAATCCGGCTGAGTACATAAATCGCTGTCTCGGCCTCTGTAGCTGTAACATCGTCTCCTACCGGCATATGAAATGGCGTTGTGGAATACACATTGAAAAACTCCAAAACAGCCTCTTCACTTTCCGTTCTCGACAAAATATCATCTCTCCATGCATTGCGGGCATTAATATAACTTTCTTCATAAGAGTCAATCCAGTCTTTTGTCGTTACGTTAAATCCGGCATCCACAAGCCCCTGATAGATAGATACGCTTTCTCTTTCGTTGACGTCACCAGATCCTGTACCGCCTTTAATGGTTCTTCCTGCACCAATACCGTAAAGGGCCAGTGAAGTTCCTTTCTGAAGGGGCAGTAAATTCTCTTCATTTTTCAGAAGTACCATACCTTCTGCAGCCGCTTTTCTGGCTATCGCACGGTTTTCAATCTCCCGTGTGGTAATCGCAGGATCCGTAGTTCCTGTAAATGTTCTGTTTTTTAGTTGTCTCATAGATGATATCCTTTCCGGGGTGCTGCGTTTGTTCAGTCTCCCTCACTTTTTCGTAATAATTTAAATACCTCAACAAAAATTTACTTATTATTAGAGCTTACATTATATCATAATCTCATTCTTTAAAGGAGTGGAATAATGGACAGAAATACACACTTGCCAACCATGCCGGACCGGACAATCCGATCAAAATATCTACCGATACAAACCTCATGGACACAAACAGAAGCAGCACCGGCAATAAAAAGATCACAATCATCAACGCCGACTGCGGCAGATGAGAAGCTACGATTACCACTGCGTTTTTCAATGTATTCTTAACTGTATTTTCAAACCTAGCCGTCAGTGCAAAAGCATGCATCAGCACCATACCAATAAACAGCATCAGCACAAACAGCAGAACACGGTACACCAGTCCAAAGGTACCTGTGATGGAACGAAGCAGCCAGATATCAAAAGCCATAAACACCAGCAGTGCCAATCCGGGAATCCAGATCATGGTGGATTTTTTCAGATTTTCTTTAAAAGCTGCAAAAAATCCGCGAATAATAGATTCTTCTTCTTTTCGCACGATCCGCATAGTCATGGTATACAGTGCCGTAAGGGAAGCTCCCGCTGTCACCACGGGAAGCATACAGATCAGTGCCAGCACATTCAGCACCATCAGATTGCCTATTGTATTCAAAACCACTGTCAGTTTACTGTCCGCTGCAAAAATACTCATTTTTATGTACCTCCTCTGTCACTGTTCCATGTCTGCCAGATATTTCAGATAAGAAACTGCCATATCTTTTCTCTGGGTGTTATAGATAATACCGATCACGCCCCGGCTGTCCTCACTGTCATAGCAGCCATACTCTGCCATCACCGGCAGGGTATCGGCATACAATCCAATGGGAATTCCCTCTGCATCCAGATATAGCTGGTCTGAAAGCACTTCCAGTTCTTCCTCTGTAAAACAATCCGAAAGCTCCATCCAGGTATCCGCATTGTCATATTTTTCAAAATCCTGCTCCAGCATACCGCAGACATCCAGCTTTTCACTGCCAATATCTGAGAGAAATCTGGCCAGGCAGGTCATGGTATAGTTGCCGCCCTCTTCTTCGCTGATCATCAGTGAATTCTGTATGCTCACCGCGTATTTTTTCTGATCCAGGCCAGCTGCCGAAGCAAAATCCTGATTCATCTGTTCATCGGACACTTCTGTGTGACAATCCATCAACATTACCGACAGGGCCGTTTCTTTTTCGGTCAGGCGGGCTGCCAGAAAATAGACCACAAGTGCCACAGCTATGCCCACAGCTATAATGATCCATTTATAAAAAGACCAGAAATAATACAGCTGATTTTTTATCTTATCTTTGTACATCTTTCCTGCCCTGCCTTTCCAGATAGTTTTGAAAAAAAGGGGCCGGACAAAAAGCCGACCCATTTTTATTTTTCTATGAGTAGTTTAACCCTTTACAGCTCCGGCTGCAATACCGTTTACGAACTGTTTCTGCAATGCCAGGAATACGATGATCAGAGGCAATGCGCAGAGAACACAAGCCGCAAACAGCACGTTCCACTGGGCCGGATTCTCTTTGTCACCCAGAAACTGCAGCATACCTACCGGCAGTGAGTACTGAGATTTTTTGGAAATAAATACCATCGGATAGAAGTAATCGTTCCAGATCCACAGTCCCTGTGTGATTACGCAGGATACGATGGCCGGCTGCAGTAGCGGGAATACCACGCTGACAAATCTTCTCGGCAGGGAAGCGCCGTCGATGTAGGCACTCTCCTCAATTTCTACCGGCACGCCCTTCATGAATCCAGAGAACAGGAACACGGAGAACGGCAGAGAACAGGTGATGAACATCAGCATCGGAGTAAACCGTGTATTCGGCACACCCAGTCTGTTCAGAGTCTGGGCGATGGGTACGATAACCATCTGGGACGGAATGATCAGACCGGAGATAAAGAAGAAATACAGAAATCTTGCTGTTTTCGTCTTAATACGTCCGATAGGATAAGCCGCCATGGTGGCAAAAATCACTACGCAGAATACGGAACCGGCAGTGGTCATGATGCTGTTTAACAGCTCCATGGGGTAATTCATGTTTTTAAAGGCCTGTGCGTAGCTGGCGCCTGTAAACTCAATAAACAGGTTCAGCGGAGAAGCCTGATTGCCCGGAGAACGTAAGGAACTGGAAAATACGATGACCAGCGGGGCAATGATAATAATACAGAAAACCACGATCACAAGGTAGATCAGAAATACCTTCGGTGCCATTTTCATATAGGTTTCGACTTCGCGGTCGTCTTTTTTCTTACCGAATGCCATTACAGCTCCACCTCCTTCTTATTCATGTAGGCCAGCATAATTACCGTGATCAAAATGATCATTGCAAAGGCCAATACGGAAAAGGCGCTGGCACGTCCCATCTTCTGGTCCGTAAATGCGGTCTCGTATACCTGGAACATCAGTGTCTTTGTGGACTTTCCGGGACCACCGTTAGTCATAATGAAGGAATAGTCGAATGCCTTCAGACCGGCGATTACGGAAAGGATCACATTGATAGTTACTGTAGAAGAAATCAGCGGCAGTTTGATCTTGCGGAACAGCTGCCACTCTGTACAGCCATCGATCCGCCCTGCTTCCAGAAGACTCTCATCTACGGTCTGCAGACCGGCCAGATAAATGATCATCGTTGTACCGAAGCCCTTCCATACCTCCACAAGGCAGATGGCGATCAGCGCTGTATTATAATTCCCCAGTGGGTTGAAAGCGCTGCCGTCGCCGCCCAGCAGATTGATCAGGCTGGCGATCATACCGGATGACGGCATGTATACGTAAGACCAGATAAAGCCGACAACGATGGCGGAGAACAATGCCGGGAAATAAGCACAGGTTCTGAACAGACCTTTGAAACGAATCTTGGTATTCAGAATCATGGCAATACCCAGGCCCAGAATGTTGCTTAAAACAACACTGACTACGGCATAGATCAATGTGTTCTTCATGGAATTGACCAGTGTACCATTTGTCAGCACTTTTGCGTAATTCTTTAAACCGACAAAATCATAATCATAATTTACACCGTTGAAGTTTGTGACACTGTAGTAAAAAAGCTGCAGTACCGGATAGATCCAGAGGATCAGGAAAAATGCAAGCGCAGGGATCAGGAAGAAATACATCCTGTTATTAAATACCAGAGAGGTATTTGCTCCTTTTCTTTTTGTTTTTGTCTGTCCTGCCATATTTCACGCCCTTTCTTTCAAGCAAGCTGCTTTAAGTCAGGTCGTTGGGAGGAAGAACTTAAAGCAGCTTGTGTTTATGTCAGATAGATTCAGTTTTTTTTAGCAGATTATTCGTCCAGAAGATCCTCGAATTTGTCCTGCATACCCTGGGTAATGTCCTCTACGGTAGTACCCTGACCGCCAATCATCTCAGAGAACAGAGCTTCCATCTCGGTCTCTGTTCCTGCCGGCCATGCCTGGTTGCACCAATAGAAGCCTTTACCTTCGTTCAGCAGATCGATGAAGGGTTTGAACAGATCATAGTTTGGAGAAGCATCTGCGCCATTTCCGTATGTAGCAATAACTTTACCGGTTGCCAGATATGCGTCCCAAACCGGAGACTCACCATCCAGCCAGTAATCCAGAATTGCTTTGCACTCGTCTACATACTCAGATTTGTTATAGATAGAATATCCGGCAGCAAGACAAGTTGCTGTATACACGCCATTGGTACCCGGAATCGGGAAATAACCTGCATCTACACCGTTTGCGATCAGAGGAGTTACATTGAAGGAACCATCAAAGGTCATAGCAGCTTTGCCATCGGCAAAATCCTGGATAGCCTGAGATGCGCCATAACCCAGAGACTGAGAAGCATCAATATATTTGTTGTCATACAGTGTCTTGTACATTTCCAGTACTTTGTCCCAGGTGCCTTCATCTGTAAAGGATGTCTCACCGCTTCTCAGCTGTACGTCATAGTCCGGATTCTGGGAATAGATTTCATCGGCAGCCAGCTGGTACAGACCAAACTGTAATACGTACTGGTCTTTATCACCCATTACGATGGGCTGGATACCTGCATCCTGCAGTTTCTTACAATCTTCCAGGAACTCATCCCAGGTCTGTGGCTCACCTTCGATACCTGCCTGAGCAAACAGATCCTTGTTATAGAAACAACCCAGAATAGCAACACCACTTGTAGCAGTCACTACATCACCGTTATAGGTAACGGAAGAAAGACTTGCCATTCTGTCTTTAATGCAGTCCATATCATTGAGCGGTGCGAGATAACCTGCCTCAGCCAGAGAGTAGCAGGAGTTCTGTCCGGCATACATAGGCTGTGTCAGGATGATATCTGGGCATTCGCCGGAAGCCAGTTTTGTCTTTAAGGATGTGTAGTAGTTGTCATCCGGCAGCTTGGTTACTTCCAGAGTAACGTTCGGCCATTTTTCTTTAATCAGTGCCGGAAGCTGCTCTGTCTCGAAGTCGTTTTCGCTTGCCACACCGGATACCATCATGGTAATGGTGATGTCACCGGCGTTTTCAATTGCCTGATGATCATAGGTCTCTGTAGCTACAGTTGCCTCAACTTTGCTGGCAGCTGTGCTCTCTTCTGCTGCGGAGCTGTCTGCCGCGCTGTCTGCGGAACCGCCGCAGCCGACCAGTGTACCGGCAGCCATCACTGCTGCGCAGGTCAATGCCAGAACTTTTTTCATTTTCATAATTCGTTCCCTCCTGTTGTTTCGGGAAAGCTCTTTCCCTTTCTTTGATGTTTACATCTTACCACAAACATGGTATATTTTTGTTGGATGTAAAAGTGCACATTTTTTGGACAGGAGACTTTTATGAAGCTGCGAGTGAAAATTTTTCTGGTCTTCAGTATACTGACCACCATACTGCTGACCACTTTTACCAGTTTTGCCTATTCCCGTTATGAAAATACGATACAGCAGCGCATCGAGAATGTTACCGACGCGCTGTTTGATAATGCAGTGATCACGGCCAACAATACGCTGAATCAGCTTCGGGAGACCCTGGGTCTTTTTAATTTCTATTATATTGACGGTACTACTTTCATCGATAATCTCGATGACTTTTCTGATCCGGAAACTCCTCCGGAAGCCTACGATTTCTATCAGTCCAATCGACAGTTTCAGCGTGCCTGCCAGAATACCATGTATATCAACGACTTTCTGTACGGCATCTATGTCATCACTCCCTCCGGTTACATATTTTCCTATTCTAATCTTATGAACGGCTCCATTCCTGTGGATATCGATTTTACAAACGAACGCTGGTATAAAGATACCATGGAACTGGATGGCCAGATGTATGTCAGCCTGATCGACGATCACGAAATGTTCAGCGGCGAGCGGCGCTCTGTATTCTTTGCCCAGAAGCTAAAAGATGTCTATACCCACAAAATGCTCGGTATGCTGGTGGT
The DNA here is from genome assembly GCA_945788595.1 of uncultured Lachnospiraceae bacterium. Classification (GTDB taxonomy): domain Bacteria; phylum Bacillota; class Clostridia; order Lachnospirales; family Lachnospiraceae; genus UBA11957. The sequence continues at coordinate 1,838 of CALZMS010000011.1, read as the reverse complement.
GGACTGTAATCCCAGTATTTTTGATCTGAGTACAGCCAATACCATGCCGGACATCACCCTTCTGACCATTGAAAATACAGCTACCAATGATGTCCTGTATACCAATTATGAGGATGTCCATGCAGATTTTTCCGAAGAAAGCCGTAAAGTGCTGCATCAGGATCTCAATCTGGAACCGCTGCGGCTGGTGGCGGTCATAAATTATGAAAGCCTGTATCATGAATACAATATTACCGGCAGAATGATGATTGTTCTCTGCATCCTCGGCGTGATCATCACACTGCTGCTCTCCTACCTCTTTGCCCGCAGCATTACCCGGCCGGTGGAACACTTAAGCCGGAAAATGGCATCCCAGACGGGCCATACGCTGACTCTCTCCGGACAATACCTGAATCGTACGGATGAGATTGGTACATTGTACAACGAATACAATGCCATGGTGGAATCCTTAAATGCCGCCGTTAAGCAGGACTATCACAATAAACTGGTGAATCTGGACGCCCAGATGAAATCTCTGGAGGCCAGAATCAATTCCCACTTCCTGTTTAACACGCTGGAATCCATCAACAGCATGGCGGAGCTGGAGGATAATGAGCAGATCGCCACTATGTCACAAGCCCTTGGCAATATGTTCCGCTATACGCTGAAAACCCAGAGCGAACTGGTCAGTGTGCAGGATGAATTAAACCATGTGAACGATTATGTAACGATCCAGCAGATCCGTTTTGACAACAGGTTCCGGCTGGAGGTGGATATGGATGACGCATTCCGCAAAGAGCAGGTATTAAAGCTGATCCTGCAGCCCCTGGTGGAAAATGCCCTGTATCACGGTCTGAAATACTGTTCCTGCGGTGATCTGATCTCCATCACTGGCCGAAAAGAAGAAAATTATCTGATCCTGCATGTGCGAGACAACGGTTTGGGCATGGATCAGGAAACCCAGAAGCTTCTGCAGGACCGTCTGATGGAGGAAGCCTCCTTTACGGAGCTGGGCCAAAGAAACAAGCAGAGTATCGGTCTGAAAAATATCCATTCCCGCATCGAACTGTATTACGGCAGGGGATATGGTTTGACGATCACCAGTGAAGAAGGGAAATATACAGACGTGCAGATCAAGCTGCCGGCACTAAACAGGGAGGGATAACTTATGTATACATATGTAATCATTGACGATGAATCTCTGATCCGCAAAGGAACCATGAAAAAGCTGCAGCCCATGAGCGACCAGGTCACCTGTATCGGGGAGGCTGCGGACGGCAGGGAAGGTCTGAAGCTTGTGGAAGAACTGCAGCCGGATTTTGTGATCATGGATATGCAGATGCCTGCCATGGACGGTATGGAGCTTTTGCCGGTGCTTGCGGAGCGGTTCCCACAACTTCAGAAGATCGGGATCAGTGGATTCCGGGATTTTGATTATATCAAACAGGCTATATCCAGTGATGCCATCGATTATCTGCTGAAGCCTTTCAGTAAAGAGGCTCTGCAGGACTGTGTACGCACGGCTATCAAGCGGATCGAGGATACACAGTATATTCATGAACAAATCATGGACAGCAGTGAACAGAAGGAGGCCGCTTACTACGAATATGACAAACAGTATCTGACGAATCTGATTCTTGGCTATCATACGGGAGACGCGGCTATCTCTTCCCAAAAGCTTAATTTTATCAACGATACCCATCAGCTGGTACTGATGACGCTGTATTTCGGCACGGAAACTCCGGATCTGGACATGCAGGAATGGCTGGAGGACGGTGGATTTGGTGATCTGGCTCTGTATCTGTCCAATACTACGATGGCCGATATCGGTTTTCTGGTTCTGTTTATGCCAAACAACC